>DAIMKE010000650.1:0-4425 GCA_036721875.1 Bradyrhizobium sp.
GCATTCGATCGCAAGCACATCGCGCAGCGGGTCCGGCGCGATGCGCAGCCGCAAGATGAAGCGCGGGTGAGTGTGGGTGATCTCGTAGGCGGGAACGCCGGGCGCAACCGAGCGCAGCTGGTAGTGGCCGATCCGTTTGACCTCGACCCAAAACCCCTTGTCGTCGGCAACGATGAAGCCGAGGTCGCGAATCTGCGGAATGTCGATCCGAGGCCAGTAGACTTCGTTGATGATGCCATAGCCGATAGTGAACCAAAGCCGCGCGGGGCCGAGGGAGCATCCGACCACGTCTTTTGAACTGCTCGTCCACGTCGGCGGAATGCCCGGCGCTCCAGGCGCGTCAAGACCCGGGTCCGGTGCCCAATGATTGATCCGGCGCCGTGGGGCTGGTGAAATCGCCGCTTCCTTGGCAAGCACAGCCCTATCATCGTGAGGGATTTTCATGGCCTCGCGCTGTCCGCCTCTTGGC
The DNA here is from genome assembly GCA_036721875.1 of Bradyrhizobium sp. GTDB lineage: Bacteria > Pseudomonadota > Alphaproteobacteria > Rhizobiales > Xanthobacteraceae > Bradyrhizobium. Next base: position 470 of record DAIMKE010000650.1, read on the forward strand.
CCAGCTCAGGCACGACACAGGTCCAGCCCAATTCCTCTGTCATTCGGCTCTGTAGAGCGCGCGCGGCCCGCGGTTCACCATGAGTGATGAAAGTGCGCTTCGGCGCGATCCGTCCGCTCCGGAGCCATTTGAGGATTTCGTCAGCGTCGGCGTGAGCGGATAAGGCGTCGATATTGCGAACCTCCGCGGCAACCGAGATGTCCTGACCGTGGATCCGGATGGTTCGGGCACCCGACATCATCGCCGCCCCCCGCGTGCCTTCGGCCTGATAGCCGGCAAAGAGAACCGTGTTCTTCTGGTCCGGCGCGAAGCGCTTCAGGTGATGGAGCACGCGCCCTCCGGTCGCCATGCCGCTGGCCGAAATGATGACCTTTGGAACAGGACTGTCGCTCAGCCGCTTGGAGTCCTCGATGGAGCGAATATAGGTCGCAACGTTGCATGCTCTCTTGCATTCGTCGTATGACAGCTTGTGATCGGCCTTGAATCTGCAGAATATCTCGCTGGCATCGACCGCCATCGGGCTATCGAGAAAGATCGGCACGTTGCCGAGGCCGCCGGCCAACTTGATGCGTTCAAAGTAATAGAGCAGCGCCTGAACACGGCCAACGGCAAATGCCGGAATGACGACGGTGCCGCCGCGCTTCGTCGTCGCGCCCACGATTTCTTGTATGGTGCGTTGAGGATCGATCTTGGGGTGAGAGCGATCGCCGTAGGTCGATTCGACAACCAGATAGTCGCCTTTGGCCAAAGGTTCGGGCTCAAGCATGATGGGATCATCGTGCCTTCCAAGGTCGCCGGAGAAAGCGATCGATGTTCGCTCCCATTCAAGCTCAAGCGAGGCGGCTCCGAGGATGTGACCGGCGCGCCGAAGCACCAGATTTCCGCCACCCGGTAACTGCTGCTCACGATGGAATGGTATTGGCCTTAACCGCCGCAAGGCCGCCTCTGCGTCCTCCACCGTGTAGAGCGGAAGAGCAGGCTTGTACCTGGAGAATCCGCGCTTGTTGGCGTATCGGGCATCCTGTTCCTGCAGATGCCCGGCATCCCGCAGCAGCACCTCGCAAAGGGAGGCCGTCGCCTCCGAACATATGACAACCCCTTCGAAACCATGCTTAACCAGCAGAGGGAGCGCGCCGGAATGATCGAGGTGTGCATGGGTCAGGACAACAGCCGAGATGCCGGACGGCTGAACCGGAAAGCTCTCCCAGTTCTTCTCCCGAAGAGACCGGCTTCCCTGAAAAAGGCCACAGTCAATGAGAATCCGGTTCGACGCCGATTCAAGAAGATATTTGGAGCCCGTAACCGTCCCCGCCCCGCCAAGGAAAGACAATCTCAAATTCATTCCATCCCCCTTCGAAGTTCAATTCTTCTGCGCCCTAACCGACGGCAACGGCCAGCGACGTCGGTAGAGAGCGAAAGGCAATCGGGGTCGCCTTAACCCCTCATCGACCCAGCCAGAGTAGAAAGGCCTTCGTCAGACTTATTGATCCAGCTCAACCATGCCAGTTGACAGGAAGAATAAAGAAATCCGTAGTTTCTCAAGCGGATGCTGTGATGGACGATAAGCCCAGAACACCAACTGAAACCTTGCGACCCTCGAACACCGAGCAGATGCGGTCGGCCGCTTATACGTTGGCGGCACTCGATCAAGACTTCCTGCTTGGCGATTCCATGCGTGGGGTGCGGTTCATGCTGGAATACGAGAAGGCGGAGGAATTTCTGAGGTCGTGGGGCGTGCGGTCAACCATCGTTGTCTTTGGATCGGCACGCGTTCGAGAGGATGGACCGGCCCGGCACGCGCGGTGGTATAAGGAAGCGCGCGCGTTCGCGCGTTTGGCTTCCGAACGCGGAGGCGCCCTGACCTCGAACGGCGGTATCCGCGACAATGTCATAGCAACCGGGGGTGGCCCGGGAATCATGGAGGCCGCAAACCGAGGAGCAAACGAAGCGGGAGCACCTTCCATCGGCTTCAACATTACCCTGCCGAAGGAGCAGCGACCCAACCCTTACTCCACGCCAGAACTGACGTTTCGATTTCACTATTTCGCGATGCGAAAGATGCATTTGGCCATGCGCGCCAATGCGCTCGTCGCGTTCCCTGGAGGGTTTGGCACTTTCGATGAGTTGTTCGAGATCCTGACCTTGAGGCAGACGAACAAAGCGCCAGCCTTTCCGATCGTGCTGTTCGACGAGCCATACTGGCGATCCGTCGTCAATTTTGAAGTGTTGATTGAGCACGGCACCATCGACCGAGCGGACTGCGACCTTTTCCGGTTCGCCGAAAGTGCGGAAGATGTCTGGTCGAAGCTGCTCTCTTGCGGACTCGGCGTCCCGGGTCTTTCTTGCCAAGAATCGCACCTTAGTCACGTCAGAGCGTCGGGTGCACCTGACGTTGATCCAGGCAGTGCCCCACGGTCGTGCGTTGCAGTAACTGACGCTCAGTGAGATCAGGCTCGACTTCCACCCAGCGCCGAACCTCGAGCCAAGTGCACTCAAACGGATCCTTGCGCGATCGCCGTCAACGTGTCTTCGGTGCAGCGCGTTTTTCAATTGGGCGTGGCGTACCAGCCGCCCAGTGGTTTTCAGCGCCGCCGGGGGCGACTCTCCTGCAGCAGTGCCACGGGATCAAGCTGCTCCTGCAAGCTCGAAATTTCGTGCGCACCTCCTCCGGCGTTCCGACCGGTCCCGACCAGTGATTTTTCGATCGCGACTAACGCGCTTTGCGGATGTCTATAATCATCACAGCGTTTCTCAGCCGAGCTGCTTCGAATTCCACCACATCTCCGGGCTGCAGCCCTTTCAGCATGCGAGGGTTCGTGACGTGGAAGGGCATTTCCATTGCCGGCATCCTGATGCTACCATCAGCGCTTTTCATGTCCTCGGTCAGGATGGTGACCGAAGCCGCACCGGGGCCCCTATCGATAGCCTAGACCTGCCCCTCGCATGCACGTGTCCCGATGGAGAAACAAGCTGTTTGTGTTCCCGATCGAGCTTGTCCATCCACTCGCTTGGCGTTGGTGTAAGTATCTGGGCAACTGCAAGGTCAAAAAAAAATCGCAAGGCCGAATACTATCGCGGCAGAAACGGTTGCTGCTTGGCGCACGATATCTCCTCCTAGCTTATCTGTGCCGACATATGGACGATATACCCCAGGCGGGGAAGCCGAAATATGCAATCAGGTTGCCGCACACTATAGCGTGTCCACGTCTATCTTGCACGCAGCTAGCATAACCGGGAGACCCCCCGGCTCTGCCGGGGAGGCAGCAAAAGTTTGACATTTACGGCGGTCGCCCATCGCCGAAACTTCTGATCGTGAGCCACCACGCACACGAAAGGAAGTTTGACGATGGACAATCGTAAAACCTTAACCCCATCAAGTGGCCACGCAACTATCAAGAAGCATCTGTTCTCCGAAGTGGCGCAGAAAAAATTGGATGAAGGTCGAGGTGACGCGGAAGGGAGTATTTCGTGCGCCGACCAAAGAGATAGAGTTTCGGATCCAGAGTGGCCGCTTCGAGCGGCCCAGTTCCTAAAGCCCCCGGCTCTGCCGGGGGATACTTACTCCCGGTCTACCAGAACAGAGGTACGCCGGCGACGAACGACACGCTGGATACTGCCTCGCCGTTATTTCTGGCAATCGTCGCCGTCTGGCCGACCTTGCGGTCCCAATTGACGCCCACATATCGCGCAACGTTGCGCGTAAACTCGTAGCGCAAGCGTGCGTCCAGCTCGAAATCCGTAATTCCGGCGCCGAGCGCCAGATCAGGTACCGATTGCGCCTGCAGCTTCACGTCGATACGCGGTGACCTGCCACTGAGTATTTCCTCCAGATGGAGTTAGAGTCCGGCCTGAAGAGGACGGACCGATGAAGCGAGCAAGGTTTACGGAAGAGCAGATTATCGCTGTGTTGAAGGAGCATGAGGCCGGGGTGAAGACGGCGGACCTGGCTCGCAAGC
>DAIMKE010000651.1:0-4419 GCA_036721875.1 Bradyrhizobium sp.
CGTCGGCGCTCATCGGCGGCTGGCTCGATATCGAGGAAACCACCGTCACGCGGACGCCACGACGCTGGACGGCCGCGACCAGGGGACGGAAAGAGCCGTCGCCCGAGAATAGAACCATCTGGTCGATCTGATCGGCAAGCTCCATGGCGTCGACCGCAAGCTCGACGTCCATGCTTCCCTTCACCTTGCGGCGACCGCCGGCGTCGATGAACTCCTTCACCGGCTTGGTGACCACGGTGTAGCCGTTATAGCTGAGCCAATCGGTCAGAGGGCGGAGCGAGGAATACTCCTGATCCTCGAGGACGGCGGTGTAATAGAACGCGCGCAACAAGGTGCCGTGGCCTTCGAACTCTTTGAGGAGGCGCTTGTAGTCGATGTCGAAGCCGAGCGTCCGTGCGGTTGCGTGCAGGTTGGCGCCATCGATGAAGAGCGCAAAGTGATTGGGTCGGACCGACATTGATATTGACCAGCGCCTTGTTTGCCAGCCGAAGCGAAGCGAGTTCCTGCCTCAAGCTCTGGTTGGATTGACTTGAACAATAAAACTTAGATTGCAACGGCATTCCACGAGCAACACGCTTCCATAGGCAGCACGCTTCCGTAAGCAGTACGCTTCCATAAGCAGCACTCGAGCAAGTTATATTCCATTACTTTAAGGTTCAAATTGTGTTTTCGCTTTGCGAAACAGGCGGCCACAAGGCCGGCCTTTTCGATTTTCAGCAAATTTTGCTCAAATCTTTGAACCCGCGAGGGGATCGGATGGACATATTACCACCGAGCAAATTGTAAGGATAGCAATGCCGCATCGATTGCCTGTCTTCGAAGCCCTGTTGGAAAAGCGTGGCCGCGCGTGGCGATGGAGCGTTTGTACGGCCGAAGGACAGGTCGTCATGCAGGGGGCGGAAAGCCGTCGGACCTCTGCCAGGTACCAGGCGAACCGAGCGCTTTTCCAGATGCTGCTGTGCGCCCCTTATTTATATGTCCATCGGCGCAATGCTGGCCGCAAAGCGCGCAGCCAGCCCGGCCACTCACGTTCGAGCACCTGATTCCCGCGACAGCAGCCCGGCGCCCGTGAAGGCGTGGTTCAGATCCAGGTACCAGACAGGGTTGAGCAACGCCTGACCGGCATCGCATAATCGCCCAGCCAGTCGGGAGAGCGGCGATGCAATTGCGGGTCTTTGGGCGAACGGGAATGCAGCTTTCGGTGCTGGGCTTTGGCTGCGGCGCCGTGGGCGGAATCATGGTGCGCGGCGACCCTGCCGACCAGGAGCGCACCATCGCGCGGGCGATCGCGGCCGGGGTCAATTACTTCGACACCGCGGTTCTGTACGGCGATGGCGAATCGGAAACCAACCTTGGCCGCGTCCTGCAGAAGCTGAAGCCGGCCAATGCCGTGGTCGGCACCAAGGTCCGGCTGGCGCCCGGCGAGTTCGGCCGCATCGATGATGCCGTGAGAAGATCGCTCGAAGGCAGCCTCGCGCGCCTGCGCCTTGACCGGGTCGATATCCTTCATCTGCACAATACCGTTACCGAGCGCGGCGGCGGATCGGCGATGAGCGTCCGGCAGGTGCTCGACGAGGTGGTGCCGGCGTTCGAGCGCCTGCGTCGGCAGGGCAAGATCCGCTTTCTCGGGATGACGGCGGTCGGCGACACTGCAGCGCTGCACCAGGTGATCGATGCACGCGTCTTCGACAGCGCCCAGATCGTCTACAACATGCTCAATCCGTCCGCCGCGGAAGCATTGCCGCCGAACTATCCGGCACAGGATTACGGACGGTTGTTCGACAGGACCACGGCCGCCGGCGTCGGCGTGGTCGGTATCCGCGTGCTGGCCGGCGGCGCATTGTCGGGCTCGGCCGAGCGTCACCCGATCGCCAGTCCGCCGCCCGAGCCGATCGGTTCGGCCATGAGCTATGACGCCGACATCGAACGCGCGAATCGTCTGCGGCCGTTGGTCGAGGAGGGGTTCGCCGCCAGCCTGACCGAGGCCGCCACGCGGTTTGCACTGTCTCATCCGGCGATGGGCACGATCCTGGTCGGCATCGCGACGCCGCAACAGTTCGACGACGCGCTCGCTGCCGTGGAAAAAGGACCGCTACCGCAGGCCGCGCTCGACCGGCTGACGGTGGTGAGGCAGGCGTTCGCCGGCGAGGCGCGATGACGTTGCGGTCCGTCGCCCTGGCGTTGGCGCGGAGCGTGCATCGGATTGAGCAATAGCTGCCGATCCTCTCCATCCAGCATCCAGCCCGCGAGCGCGAACATTCGGATGAATAAGTGAGGAGGGCGGATTACGCTGAGCTAACCAATCGGCCTTGCAGCAGGCACCGCAGCACCATTGCCTACAGCGCCACCACGATCTTGCCGAGGTGCTGATTGGCTTCCATGTGTTCGAACGCCTTGCCGATCTCGGCGAACGGATAGACCTTGTCGATCGGCAATTGCAGTTTTCGCGATTCCACCGCGCCCCAGATGTCCTTGCGGACTTCGTCAAAAATCTCGCGGACTTCCTCGATGGTGCGGGTGCGGAAGGTGACGCCGATATAGTTGATGCGGCGCGCGGCGTGCAGGTCGAAATTGAAGTCGCCATGGGTGCCGCCGAGCCGGCCGACATTGACGATGCGGCCCTTGACCCTGGTGGCCTTCAGATTCTGGTTGGCGACGGGACCTGAGACCTGATCGACGATCAGGTCGACGCCTTCGCCGCCGGTGGCCTGCAGCACCTGATCGACCCAGCCGGGATCCTTTGAATCGACCGCGAGATCGGCGCCGAATTCCTTCAGGCGGCCGCGGCGCATCGCATCCGTCGACGAGCCGATCACGAGTTTGGCGCCCTTGAACTTTGCGATCTGCATCGCCATCAGGCCGACGCCGGAACTCGCGCCCTGGATCAGCACGGTCTGGCCCGCCTGCAGCGCGCCCGCCGTGACGACTGCGTTGTGCATGGTGGCGAGCGCGACGGGGAGGGTGGCCGCTTCCTCGAAATTCATGTTGGAGGGCGCGCGGAACAGGCGGCCGTGGTCGGCGAGCGTGTACTCGGCAAAGGCCGCGCCGCCCGAGCCCATGATCTTGTCGCCGACCTTGACGCCCCTGGCGTCGGGGCCGAGCTCGGCGACTTCGCCGGCCCATTCCATGCCGAGCACGGTGCCGACGCCACCGGCCGCACCATGCACATGGCCCTTGGTCATGCCGAGGTCGGCCCGGTTGAGGCCGCAGGCATGGACCTTGACCAGCACCTGCGTGCCCTTCGGCGACGGCTTTGCGACCTCGGCGATTTCAGCGCCGTTGGCGCCGTAGATATAGGCTTTCATGGGCTTCTCTTTTTGCTTCTGGCATCGAGCCGCCTATTCGGCGGCCTGGCGTTGCGCGCCCGATACCATGGCTTCGAGCCGGCTCTGGATGATGGCCTCCGCGTCGCGCATGATGCGCGACACCAGTTCGGCGCAGGTCGGGATGTCGTGGATCAGGCCCTGGACCTGACCGGCCGACCAGATTCCTTCGTCGGCGTCGCCAGTGGCATAGACCATCTTGCCGCGGGCGCCGGCGACGAGTTCGCGCACGTCCTCGAACTTGGCGCCTTCCTTCTCCATCGCCACCACCTTGGTCGAGATCGCGTTCCGGGCGACGCGGGAGGTATTGCGCATGGTGCGGAAGATCAATTCGGTCTCGCGCTCGTCATTGGCGACGATGCGTTCCTTCACGAGCTGGTGGATCGGGCTCTCCTTGGTGCACATGAAGCGCGTGCCCATGTTGATGCCCTCGGCGCCGAGCGCGAGTGCTGCAACGAGGCCGCGGCCGTCGCCGAACCCGCCCGAGGCGATCATCGGGATCTTGATCTTGTCGGCGGCGGCCGGGATCAGGATCAGGCCGGGCGTGTCATCCTCGCCGGGATGGCCGGCGCATTCGAAGCCGTCGATCGAGATCGCATCGACTCCCATCCGCTCCGCCGACAACCCGTGACGGACGCTGGTGCATTTGTGGATGATCTTGATGCCGTGCTTCTTGAACTCGGTGACGTGTTCCTGCGGCTTGTTGCCCGCGGTCTCCACGATCTTGATGCCGGCCTCGATGATGGCCTGGCGGTATTCCGCGTAAGGCGGCGGCTTGATCGCGGGCAGGATGGTGAGATTGACGCCGAACGGCTTGTCGGTGAGGTCGCGGCAGCGCGCGATCTCCTTGGTGAGGTCCTCCGGCGTGGGCTGGGTCAGCGCCGTGATGAAGCCGAGCGCTCCGGCATTGGCAACGGCGGCAACCAGCTCGGCCCGGCCGACCCACTGCATTCCGCCCTGGACGATCGGGTGCTCGACGCCGACGAGTTTTGTGAACCGAGTCTGCAACATGACGTTTCCCCCGCCTGTATGGCGCTCTGTTATCGGTTGATGGCTGGAGGGTGCCGCCCGCGTCGGCAAATGTCTATTGGACCGG
>DAIMKE010000652.1:0-4417 GCA_036721875.1 Bradyrhizobium sp.
GCGTCAGGCGGCGCCAACCGTACGCGGCGCGCCTCTTGCAGAAGCGCCTGTGCGCTGGTTGACACTTCCCGCGTCACCGCGCTCGCGTCAGCGTATTCGCGCTCTAGTTTGCGCAGCCGCGTCCGCGCTTCGTTGAAACGCTTCAATGTAAGGAAATGGTTCTCGTCGATTGCCCCTAGGAAATATGGCAGGGAGTCTTTGATAGCCGCCGGCATAAACTGCTCGCCTTGTCTGTGAAAAAGCAAGCGGCGGTTCGCGATTTCATCCTGCCCCTGCAGAGAGAACATGATAGCGTGACGCGATGACGCTTCTAGAGGCAACCTAGTTGAGCCTTGCTCCGGCACATTCAGGTTCTCGGAGATACCCAAAATCGCCGACAACTGCGTTTTCAGTCCGTCCGCAGTGATGTTCTTCCGGAAGCCTGTTACGTCTCGAGGCAGTTCTTCCACTCCGCGAGCAAAGAAGATGTCTTCACTGGCCCGGCCCGCGGGGCCTCGGATTGCGGCGCGCGAGGAGTATGCCCTCCCCACCATTATCGAGATGGAGCAAGAACCACGAAACGCTCTTACGAATTTCACCTTCAGCAACGGTGCACTCCGCACGTCCCCAGCAGTAATCGACAATATCTAGAAGCGCCGATTTTCCTGTCTTCGACGCACCCGTCACAATGTTCAGGCCTCCTAGACGGAACTCCACGTCGCGTCGTTCGCCTTCGTGTGAATAGATCGAAATCGACCGCAATTGAAGACTCATGGCGACACTCCAAGCCCTTTCATGATGGACGAAGCAGCCGCCTCGCTGGCGAACCACCTGCCTAGCAGGAAAGCGGCGCTTCGCGCTTCCGCTACATCATTAGTTACTTGCGACGGTCGCGCAGAACGACCGACTGTCCTTGCGCCTGGGGAGAGCCCACCAGCGTCCAGGCGGATTACCTTATGCTGGAGCAGAAAGAGGAGCGCCTCGCGCGTCACTGGTACCAGCCGAAGAACACGATCAGGGAATTCCGCCAGTGCTGGACCACGATCAGCAACCCATCCCGCAAATGCCGCTGAGGCATTCCCCGGAAGCTGTTCTCTCGTCGGCTTGTGGAGCGCAATCGGCAAGACAACAAATGAGAGCGCAAAGACGAATGGCTGTTGGCGCAATCTGAAATATTCCGAAACGGAGCGTGAGATTAGTTCGCCACAAAATGCGGGATTCAAATTCCGCGCCTCTTCGGTAGGCCGATCCGACCAACTTAGGTCCCAGCTCGTTTTAATTGCCATCGGAACCCTCGTCGTTCTGCGTTATGAGGGTCGCATAGTCGCGATGCCATCCGAGTCGAAGATCATTGGCCAGGATGTGGTACGAGCCGACATTTAAGAACCGCGCGGAAACAGTTCGAAAAGGGAATCGGGCATCTGCCTCAACCCAGTGGTACAAATCTTGACCGGCTTGACGGATCGCCGTGTCGTCGGTTGCTCCATCAAGATTGTCGCACATGAAAGCAAAGCGCGGCTGCCACTCCTCAACGAACAGCGCCACCTCGCCGTCGAAAAGCAAGTTCTGACGCGTCCATTGGGACCGCTGCGTAAAAGCGCGATAGTAGTCTCTCTTCGCATACTGTATCCGATTGTTACCAACTCCCACTGACCGGAGTTGTCGGACGAAACGCATCTCATTGAGCGTCTCAAGTTCGGATTCAAGCGGATCAACGTGCTCCATGTCAGTCGGTAGCGCGTCACGTTTCATTGCATCGCGGATATCATCGAGCTTCGCTTCCAGCTCAAGAATCGAGATAACGCCTCCACCTTCCTGGAGGGCCTTGCAGATTCGCGGCCACCACCAACCCTCAAGTAATTCTCGCGCTATCGCTGTTTTGCCGCGCGGCGCAATCAGCTTCATACGATCCTCAATGGCGACCTCGAGTTCAGTTAGAACCGGAGCACGATCCAGAACTTCTACGGCACCTAGAAGCAACGTGCGCATTTCCGGTGCGAGTTTTTGGAAGGCGAGGAAAGCGTCCTTCAATGATTGATTTTCTGATTTTTGCGCCGCGGCAATGAGCAACACCTCAGCTTTATCGACATCGCGCTCGCCGTTTGGGCGAAGACAGGAGGCCGCCGACGAGAGAGGTGCCTGACCAGTCGTTATTAGGACAAGGCGGGTCCGCCCGGGCATTGACGGGTTAGCCTTTGTTGCTTCGGACCAAACTCTAAGCGTTTTCCAAAGATCGACGCTTGTATCCGTGAGGTCGCCAATTTTGTTGATGTGATGCTTGGTCTGAAGCAACTCCAGCGGCTTCCCCTCCTTTTCAAAGGAGACATCATCAAAGCGCTCGATGGCGACATCGATGCTTTCATCGCCGTACACAAGACGCAGCGCTTCGAAAAGGGCAAAGCGAGCCTGATAGTAATATCCGGCAGCCGAACTCGCGGCTGTGAAAGTTTGTTGCTTAGTCGTCACACGTCCCCCGGACCTATGGTGCTTTTTGCTTTTATGCAACGATTGCGTGCATGGCTTCTGACGAGGGTCAAGAGAAGAGTTCAGGGGGGAGGCAAGTTATTCAGAAAACACCCACGGAAGCGGGCTTGTTTCTAAACGGGGGCTATTCCCTTTGCGGCGAACGCCATCCTCGGCATCTGAAACGACCCTATTTACACGCTACAAGAACAACGTGAAAATATTCAGTTATTTCAATTAGATGGATGTCTCTTTAAAGGGCGAACTTCTTCGCTCGCGTCTTCATCTCTCGGTCCGCTTAGCTCCGCCCCACGGGTTGTTTGCTGATCATGGGCATCGCCGACACAGGACAGATGATTTTGAGCTTGACGCAGGCTTACAGGATCGCGGCCTCGGTGGATGGGCAAAAGTAATAGCGATGATTTGCCCGACGACGAAACGCCTATCGCGGCGGCCGAAGCGCCAAGCCTACAGCCTCGACAACAATCCGCCGACGCCACCCCAGGTATCTCCACGCGCTGGCGCGAGTGGAGGCGCCAGGCCGGCTCGCACGGCGTCGCGCACGTCGGTCGGGCTGATGCCGAACTGTTTGCGGAATGCACGGCTGAAGGAGGAGGGATCCAGCATGCCCAATTCATCGCCGATGGCAGCAATCGACTGCGTGTTGGAGGGATCGCTTAGTTGCGCAAAGCTTTCCGCCAGGCGGTGACGCTGGATGTAGCGTTCGACGCCACCCTCCGTTTCCAGCAACCGGTAGAGACTCGATCTGGACATTCCCAATTCCCGGCACAACATGGTCGCCCCCAGATGAGGCGAACGCAAATTGCGCTGGATGCAACGTCGCGCCTTGTCCTTGAGGGTGGCGCTGATTTGTCCCTGTGCCGTCGTGATACGGTCCGCTGACGGTGCGACGCATGCGGCTACCATCGCGGCAACGGCTTGCGGGAGCGCGCGCGCATCCTCGTCGGTCAGGCCTGGCAACCGGCGTTCCAGCAGCCTGATGTATTCCGCGAGCATGCCGCCAAGCCCCGTGCTCACGGTTCGGCCCCGTGCGGCATCGAGCGCCGACGCGATAGCGCCGAATCTATCGCGCGAGATGTTGAGCTGAATCCTGTCGTCGAGATCGCGTTGATTGGCCGAAAAGTCGGCCATCGAGATGACGAACGGCACCCCGGCCGGCACCAATGTCTGGTCGCTTTCCAGCATCAAGCCGGTTGCGGCCCGCTTGCCGATCGTGATCACCCAGTGGTCGGTTGGATCGCGCCGGATCAGCGACTTCGTTCGCATGGCGCGCAGCGGCGGAGCCGAGACGCTGACGAGGGCCATGCCATCGAGCTTCCACACCTCGCTCTCGCCGGCAAAGCCGCGATCGGAGGCGTCCAGGGGGCCTACCTCGAAACTACCGGCGTACCAGTCCCGCCAGGCCTCGAGCTGACGCGACTTCGGCAATTCCCGCGTGGAGAAACGTACGGCGTCCATGAAATCGATTCACAAACAGGCGCATTTTGCACTGCAGGAACGATCCAACTCCCTGGTTCCGATTTTGGCAAGCCAAACATGCGACATCCCGCCCGCGCGCGTCGGGCTGGTCACAATGGCCGCACCTCTGCCTGTAACGCGTTACTCCTTCACGCCTCCACGAGCCTTTCACACCTCCACGAGTCTCTACGCCTCCACGAGCCTTGCACGAACGGCGTATCGAACCAGGCCCGCGGTCGATTTCACGTTGAGCTTGCGCATGGCGGCCGCCCGATGGGTTTCCGTCGTCTTGATACTGAGATTAAGGATGGCGCTGACGCCCTTGTTGCTGTGCCCTTCCGCGACCAGTTTGACGATCGTCTTCTCCCGGGGCGAAAGCACCTCGCCCAATTCGCCCTTCCCGCTCACCGCATTCCTGGCCTCGCTGGAATAAGGACCGGCGTAGAACGGCTTGTGAAGGATCAACGACTCCACGGCAGACAGCAGCATCTTGCTC
>DAIMKE010000653.1:0-4414 GCA_036721875.1 Bradyrhizobium sp.
GTCCAGGAGAAGGTAGTAGCGCATGAGCGCGACGACGAAGGCCATGTCTATCCCCAGCTCGCCGAGGTGTTGAGGGAGTCCCACGGGCTCTCGGCGATGAGCCGGGCGCACCGCGAAATTCTGCATCTCGCGCGGCTGCTCGCCAGCGTGGCAAAGGAGCTGCCGTCAGAAAACGTCGATCGCTATCTCATTCGCGACGCGCAGCGCCTCATCGAGGCCAGCGAGACCCTGGTGCGCCTTCACACCGCGCAGGAAGAGGACATCTATGATGCCGTGGCGGCGCGTTAGGCCGTGCGGGTACGGCGCCACCTCAATCGAGCCGCCCGTCAAGAAAATCGAAACAGGGTCAGGCACAACCCGATTAACCATCGCCGTCACTTGACGCGGCGCGCCGGAGCGCCCATCACAACGGCGTCAGTCGGCCGGACGGCCGCTCCCGCTATGGTCGAAAGGCTGCGGGGGAGGAAAGTCCGGGCTCCATCGACATACGGTGCCGGATAACATCCGGCGGGGGCGACCCCAGGGAAAGTGCCACAGAGAACGAACCGCTTCCCCCACCCGAAAGGGAGGGGCAGCAAGGGTGAAAAGGTGCGGTAAGAGCGCACCGCGTATCCGGCAACGGAAACGGCATGGCAAACCCCACCGGGAGCAAAACCGAATAGGCACGGCAACGCGGGCCGTTCGCGCAAGCGATAACGCCGCAGGGCTATGTCAGGCTCGCCGTGCGGGTAGGTTGCTCGAGGCAATGTGCAAACATTGTCCCAGAGGAATGGCCGTCACGCACCATTCGCAAGAATGGTGCCCTCCAGAACCCGGCTTACAGGCTGGCTGATATTCTATGAATGAAGGGTTCGGCGTAACGCGCCGGACCCTTCGCCATTTGTGACACTTGTAGCCCGCATGAGCGGAGCGACATGCGGGGCGGCACTCGCGAGTGCGCCGGTCGGTGAGAGTTGGCCCCGGATATCGCTACGCTCATCCGGGCTACGGGACTATGTTGCAATCTTCTGCAGCAACGCCATCAGCGCTTCCGGTGCCGTGACGTTCGGCGAATGGCTGGCGTCGATCTCGTGGTAATTCCAGGCCGGGTCGCTTCTGGCGTGGCGCGCGAAGGGGCCGAAGGTGTCGGCCGGCGTGATGCGCGTGGCGTAGATATAGCTGCGCAGCAGCGTCAGCGGACCGCCCTGCAGCTTCAGCTTTTGCTCGAAGCACTTGATCGGCATGTCGACGCGGCGCGGCGCGAGCCATTCGACATCGGCAGCCGAGGTATCTGATGGCGTCGGGTTCGGCGGCACCCGCCAGCTGCCGGACTGTGTCAGTTCCTGCATCCGCAGCACCGCCGCCTGGTTCAGGTCCAGCAGCGATTGTCCGTCGCCGGGCACGAAGGCGTCGATATAGATGAGCTGGCTCACCTTGTCGCGCGCCCGGTCGGCGACGCCGGTGGCGACCATGCCGCCATAGCTGTGGCCGACCAGCACGATGTCGCGCAGGTCCTCGTACTTGATGACGGCCAGCATATCCTCGATGTGCGAGTTGAGATCGATCGACGGGTTGGCCAGATGCGCGCGCTCGCCGAGGCCGGTGTAGCTCGGGGTGACCAGGCGGTGACCGGCCGCCTGCATCAGCGGGTGCATCTTCTTCCAGGCCCAGCCTGCCGACCACGCGCCGTGACAGACAAGAAACGTTTTCGAGGAGGCTGGGCTCATTGCGGCTGTTTCCTGATGTTATTGTTGAAGGCTTGAATTGGGATAGTACCTGTCCATCGCGTCGTGTAAACGACGCGGCAAATTCAGTGTCGTCGTTCCGGGGCGCGAACCGAACCCGGAATCTCGAGATTCCGGGTCTGGTCCTTCTAACCATCCCGGAATGACGGGGAGATATAAAGAGTGGACCTAACCACCTACGCGATCCTGCTGGCCGGTGCCCTCGCCGGCGGGTTCGTCTCCGGTCTCGCCGGCTTCGGCACCGCGCTGATGGCGCTGGGGATCTGGCTCTACATCCTGCCGCCGCCGATTGCCGTGCCGCTGGTGCTGATCTGTTCGGTCAGTTCGCAGATTTCGACGCTGCCGTCGATGTGGAAGGTGATCGACTTCAGGCTGGCCTTGCCCTTCGTCGCCGGCGGCCTCATCGGCATGCCGATCGGGGCGCTGCTGGTCGCACGCGCCGACCCGCAGAACTTCAAGCTGAGCGTCGGCGTGATGCTGCTGGTGTTTCCGGCCGCGCTTTATTTCATCCGGAAGCCGATGGCATTTCGCTTCGGAGGCCGCTTTGCCGATGCCTGTGTCGGATTTGCCGGCGGCATTCTCGGCGGCCTCGCCGGCCTGTCGGGCCCGCTGCCGACGCTGTGGGCCAGCATCCGCGGCTGGACCAAGGACCAGCGCCGCGGCGTCTTCCAGATCTTCAATGGCAGCGTGCTCGGCGCTGCACTGATCCTGCAGACCGCCACCGGCTTCGTCAAATTGGACGTGCTCTGGCTGGCGCTGCTGGCGATGCCGGGTACGCTGATCGGCGCACGTATCGGCATGCGCACCTATCACGCCCTCAACGACCGAAACTTCTACGACATCGTTCTGGCGCTACTGTTCCTGTCCGGGCTCGGATTGGTGTGGAGCAGCATTGCTCCGAGGTAGCAGCGCATGGCCGCCATGTGCTCCGAGTAGATTGCTGTACGCTGGACGGCAAAGCGGCTATCCACTCGCGCCATGTCCTCACGCGCCGTGTCCTCCCCTGCTTCGCGCGAACGCCTCGGCCTGCTGCTGGGCTTCATCGGCATGGTGATCTTCGGCGGCACGCTGCCGGCGACGCGGATTGCGGTCGCGGAAATTGATCCGATTGCACTGACCTCGCTGCGCACCGCGATTGCCGGGGTCTGCTCGCTGGCGCTGCTGCTCGTGCTGCGCCGCCCGCTGCCGCCGCGCGCGCTCTGGCGGCAACTGGTCATTGCAATGCTCTGCGTCGCTGTCCTGTTTCCGCTGCTGATGTCAATGGGGATGCAACGCGTCGATGCCTCGCATGGCGGCGTGGTGCTGGGCGTGCTGCCGATCGCCACTGCGCTCGTTGCCGTCGCCATCACCCATGAGCGGCCGAGGCCGCTGTTCTGGATCGCCTCGATCACGGGTGCTGCGCTGGTGATCGCGTTTTCGCTGCGCCAGGGCGGCGGCACGTTCTCGACCGGCGACCTGCTGCTGTTCGCGGCCGTGGTCGTCTCGGCCATCGGTTACGCGTTCTCCGGCCGGCTCACGTCGCACATGCCGGGCTGGGAGGTCATCAGCTGGATCCTCGTCATCGGCCTGCCGCTCTCGATACCCGCGGCTGCACTGACCATGCCGCACGATGTCGGCCAGATCGCGTTGAAGCCATGGCTCGGGCTGCTCTATGTCGCGCTGTTCTCGCAATGGATCGGGTTCTTTGCGTGGAACGCGGGACTCGCCATGGGCGGCATCGCGCGGGTGTCGCAGGTCCAGTTGCTGCAGCCCTTCGTCACTTTCGCCCTGGCGGCGTTCTTCAACGACGAGACCATCACGGTGCAGATCCTGCTGTTCGCAGCCGCCGTGGTGGTGACGGTCGCGATCTCGACGCGCACGCGCGCAAAACCTGCGCCGGCGCCGCAGCGGCAGGACCGCGAGCCACCTCAGCTGGCGGCGTCCTGATCGAGCAGCACGGGATGCTCCGCAACCAGTTCGGCCCTCGTCTTGTCCGAACGGATGACGCGAAGCAGCACTCTCGCCGTTTTCAGATGACCCATCGTCACGCTCAGCCGGATGATCTGGCTGAGTGAAATATCGCGCATCGAATCGTCGGAAATCTGTGTCGCTATCTCGATCGCGCGCTTGATGCCGGCCTGGTATCGCTCACCCTCGGCAGCCCGCTTCTGCTCGGCATTGCGCCCGCCGGCCGTCGCCATTGCTTCGGCAATGGTCGCGGCGGAGACGCAAATCTCCCTGATCTTGTGAGCCGCCCCGATATCGCCCAGCGGCGGCTCATCGTCGGCGATTTCCCAGACTTCCGGCCGCCGATCCTTGCGAAACCAGCTCATCGCGCAAGTCCTCTCGATGCCGGAAACATATTCCGACACCGAACAGGACCGCAAGGAGACACCTCACTCCGCCGCCGAGATCCGGCCGAATTCCGTGACCTGCATCTCGAACAGCCCGCGATAGATCCCCCCGGGACGCGCCGTCAGCGCGGCATGGGTGCCCTGCTCGACCACTTCGCCGCGGTCGAACACCAGGATGCGGTCGAGGCTGCGCACCGTCGACAGCCGGTGTGCGATCACGATCGACGTGCGCCCCCTCATCAACCGCTCCATCGCCTGCTGGATCAGCCCTTCCGATTCCGAATCCAGGCTCGATGTCGCCTCGTCCAGGATCAGCACCGGCGCGTCCGCCAGGAACGCCCGCGCCAGCGCGACGCG
>DAIMKE010000654.1:0-4414 GCA_036721875.1 Bradyrhizobium sp.
TAGCCGATCAACTGGTTCTGCCGCACGCCCTCGATATTGGCGAGATCCTTGATCCGCGAAGTCGCGCCGGCGGACGAGGGCGACAGCGCCAGCGCCAGCAGCGCGGCGCAGGCCACCCAAAATGTGTTTGCCGAACGGATGCCGGGCATCCTGTGCTCCCCTCGAGGTCATCAACCGGACCGCAGCGCCACTCCCATGACGATGGTCCGCCATTAACTATGCGAGCGCCGTGCCACGTCGCGTCGCCGGAGCAATGCATTGATGTTGCTCGCTATTCTTCGGGGCAGCGGACTGCGGCGGCTTCACCACGATGTGCGAAACTGCCGGAGCGCGGCAGATTTTGCCGGGTCGTTTACGGGTCGTTAACCATAGCAAGGCGAAGCTCAGCGCATTCCACCGGCGGAATCATCACGATGCGCATCTATGGACCCAACGGCACCACGCTTGGATCGCCCGCCAGCCACACGCGGCGAACGAGTTCGACCGGCTTCTCGTTGCCGGATACGCCGGCTACGCCCGAGGAGCCGCGCTCTGCGACAGCGCCGAAGGCCGCCGGCAGCATCGATGCGCTGCTCGCCATGCAGGGCGTCGAGGATCCGACCGAGCGCCGCAAGCGTTCGGTCGCGCGGGGCAGGGGCGCGCTCGACGTGCTCGACGAACTCAAGATCGGGCTGCTCTCCGGCAACCTCGATGCTTCCACGGTGAACCGGCTGCGCGATGCCGCCGCCAACCTGAAATCCTCCTCCGGCGATCCCGGCCTCGATTCCGTGCTGTCCGAGATCGAGCTTCGCGTCGAAGTGGAACTGGCCAAGGCGGGGCGATTCTAGTTCGTTCGCACGTCGCTGGACGGCGGCGGCTGACCTAAGCCGCGATCGATTTGCGCTGCGCGTCGTAGCGGCGCTGCGCGTTCAACACTTCCTTCAGATTATTTTCAGCCCAGTCGCGCAGGGGATCGACGGCACTGGCCAGCGTCGCGCCGAGCGGCGTGATCGAATATTCGACGGTCACCGGCACGGTCGCAATCGCACGGCGCCTGATCAGCCCGTCGCGCTCGAGCGACTTCAGAACCTGGCTCAGCATCTTCTGTGAGATGCCTTCAATCGTGCGGCGCAACGCATTGAAACGCATGGGCTCGTCCCGGACGAGAATCAGGATGAGGACCGCCCACTTGTCGCCGACGCGATCGAGAATCTGGCGGGTCGGACAATCGGCGGAATAGGCGTTCGGGATTTTGGCGTTGGCGGATTTCACGGCGGTTACTCCGGCGTAATCAGGTGACCCAAAAGTGCTCTCTTAACACTTAGGCCCTTTTCGCTATCTAGTCACCATTGGAAACCGCATCAGCGGTTCGCAAGGGAGACTTTCATGAAAATCGCCGTCATCGGCGCGTCCGGCAATGCCGGCTCGCGCATTACCGCCGAGCTCGCCCGCCGCGGCCATGCCGTCACCGCTATCGCCCGCAATCCGGGGAGGATCGCGGCCGGGGACAACGTCACGCCGACGAGAGGCGACCTCATGGACCAGGCGGCACTCACCGGCCTGCTGGCCGGTCACGATGTGGCGATCAGTTCGGTCCACTTTCTCGCCAGCGATCCGCTCAAGCTGATCGGAGCGGCGAGGGATTCGAAGGTGGGCCGTTACCTCGTCGTCGGCGGCGCAGGCAGCCTCGAAGTGGCCCCGGGCGTCCGGCTGGTGACCACCCCGGGCTTTCCCGTGGCATACAAGGCGGAAGCCGAGAAGGGGGCTGCGTTTCTCGACCTGCTCAGGGCCGAAAAGGAATTGAACTGGACCTTTCTCTCGCCCTCGGCGCTGTTTTCGGCAGGCGAGCGGACCGGCCGGTTCCGGCTCGGAACCGACCAGCTCTTGACCGCGGCGGATGGCAAAAGCTGGATTTCCTTCGAGGATTTCGCAGTTGCCCTCGCTGACGAGATCGAGCGCCCGGCCCATATCCGCAGCCGCTTCACCGTCGGCTACTAGGCCGGCCGGCCGGCCGATAAGTTTGGCTGTGCAAGGCCTTGGGGGGCGGTGTTCCCAAGGGGATAGACGATATTGTCTGTCACAACCCTCCGCTATATAAGGCCCGCGCGGACGGACCATTTTCCGTTCGCCTTGCACGCGAAGATGGGCTGACCTTGGAAAAGTTGAAAAATTATCGACCCTCCGAAAAAGAGCCTTTCATGAACGACCGCCAGCGCGATTATTTCCGCGCGAAGCTGTTGGCGTGGAAAGACGAGATCCTGAGGGAATCGAAGATCACCCTGCAGACCCTGCAGGAAGAGAACGTCAATCATCCCGATCTGGCTGATCGCGCCTCTTCCGAAACCGATCGCGCCATCGAACTGCGCGCCCGCGACCGCCAGCGCAAACTGATCTCAAAGATCGACGCTGCGCTGCAACGCATTGAGGACAACACCTACGGCTATTGCGAGGAGACCGGTGAGCCGATCTCCCTGAAGCGGCTGGAGGCGCGTCCGATTGCCACGCTGTCGGTGGAAGCGCAGGAACGTCACGAGAAGCGCGAAAAGGTCTATAGGGACGAGTAGAGTTGTCTTGAGGCACCTGACCGCGGCGCGCGGTCAGCTTTGCCGTTTGTGAATATGAAAGCCGCCGGCGATGGACAAAATTCTCGCGGCCGCCCAGACCATTGCCACCGCGCGGCGTAATCGAACGCCGCTGGCCGCGTTTTCCCCTGAACTCGCACCCGACGACGAGGCGGAAGGCTATCGCATTCAACGCGCGGTCCACGACCTGGTGCTGCCGAATGCAGGTCCCCTGGTCGGCTACAAGATCGGCTGCACCAGCGCCGTGATGCAGCAATATCTCGATATCCCTCATCCCTGCGGCGGCGGTGTGTTTGCCAAGGGCGTGCATGAGAGCGGCGCGAAACTGCGATTCGGCGATTATGTCCGCGTCGGCGTCGAATGCGAGATCGCGGTGCGGCTGGCGCGCAACCTGTCGCCGAGCGAGGAGCCGTTCACGGCGGAGTGGGTGATGGAGGCGATCGAGGCTTACTTCCCCGCGATCGAGATCGTCGACGACCGCTACGTCAAATGGGAGACGATGGGGGCGCCGACGCTGATCGCCGATGATTTCTTCGCTGCCGGTTGCGTGCTTGGCAAACCTGTGGCGCGTACCAAGGCGCCCGACCTGCTCAAGGTCTCCGGCCGCGCACTCATCAACGGCAATGAGGTTGGCCGCGGCACCGGCGCCGACGTGCTCGGCCATCCCCACAATGCGCTGGCGTGGCTTGCCAATCATCTCGCCGAGGAGGGCAAGGGCCTGCATGCCGGCCAGATCGTGCTGACGGGAAGCCTCGTGAAAACCGTGTGGCTCAACGCCGGCGACAAGGTGACGATGGAGCTCGATGGGCTCGGCACCGTGACGGCCGAATTTCGGGACTGAGCAAGCCCGATGGCAGAGAGCGTTCCGTCGGTTCTCGAATTCGATGCCAGAGGCGAGATCGCCGACATCTATGCCGACATCCGCAAGGTTCTCGGCACCAGCGTCGTCAACCTGATCTGGCGCAACCTCGCCACCATGCCGGGCGCGCTGGAATGGACGTGGTCGACCGTGCGTCCGCTCTATCTCGGCGATGCGCCGCTGCACGCCGAAGCCGTGAGGGGAACGATCGCATTGCCCGAGTGGCCGGTCTTTTCAGCCGATACCTTGCTCGCTGCCGGTGTCGACGAGACCGAACAGGCGCTGATTCGCGACGTGCTCGACAGCTATCAATATACCAACGCCCTGGCTCTGGTCGTGCTGTCGGCGCTGCTGGCGCATTACGAGCCGCGGCCGGCGGATGCCGTCATGCCTGCCGGCGTCGCGCCGAAGCCCTTGGGTGCCAGGATTCCGGAGTTGCCGCCGATGGAGGCGCTCGACCCTGAAGTCGCGGCCCTGGTTTCCGAATTGAACACGTTCGGCGAGGACACCGAGCCGCAGTTGATTGCCAGCATGTACCGGCATCTCGCCTACTGGCCGTCTTATCTGGCGCTGGTGCGCACCATGCTGGTGCCGTTGCAGGGGCAGGGACAGCTCGACGCGCTTACCCAATCCACCCGCGCGCTCGGGCGTGCCCACGGCGCCGTGCTGGCGCGGCAGCTCAAACCGTCCGCGCCGCCGGAGACGCTGCAATCCGCGCTCGCCTCGTGCCGCCTGTTCGTCGAACACCCGATCGCACGCATGACCGGAATCTGCGCGCTGATCCGGCGGGCCACCGGACGGTGACCCGATGGTGATGACCGCCCGGCCACCGGGTGGGTGACCACGCTGCCCAGGCGGTGACCGGAGGTCAGACCGCGCGGCTTCGCCCGGCCACCATTCCGTAGACGAACAGCACGATGATGGCGCCGACGATGGCGCCGATGAAGCCGGCCCCTTGTCCCGCACTATACCATCCAAGCGCCTGGCCCAGCCA
>DAIMKE010000655.1:0-4413 GCA_036721875.1 Bradyrhizobium sp.
ATCGATACCTCGCCGTCCTATTCGCCCGACGGCAGCCGGATCTGCTTCGAGTCCGATCGCGGCGGCAAGCCGCAGATCTACGTCATGCCGGCCAACGGGGGAGGGGCGCAGCGCATCTCGTTCGGCGAGGGCAGCTATTCGACGCCGGTGTGGTCACCGCGCGGCGACTACATCGCCTTCACCAAGCAGGGCGGCGGCCAATTCGCCATCGGCATCATGAAGACCGACGGTTCGGGCGAACGCATCCTCACCTCCGGCTACCATAATGAAGGTCCGACGTTTGCGCCGAACGGCCGCGTGGTGATGTTCTTCCGCGAACCCGGTGGCAGCAGCGGACCGTCGCTCTACACCGTCGATATCTCAGGTCGTAACGAATTGCGGGTACCAACGCCTGGTTTCGCGTCCGACCCGGCGTGGTCGCCGCTCTTGTCCTGAGTGGAACCCGCGCTGTCGTTAATCGGCAAACTTTGCCTAGCTTGCTGATTTTCAAGGCATAATTTCGTTCCCGGCGGGAAAAACAACTTCTCGCTAACGATGTTCGCTCAGAAAGACTTCATCTGCGACGGGTAGAAATACGCACCCGAAGAGGACGCGTGCGCTGCCGATGCAGTTGGTCGACCAGAAAAAGCGAAGCGGTACGGAAGAGCTGGAGCCCGCCCTCTATGCGGCGCTGGTCGATTCCATGTGCCAGAACTTCTGGCCGATGTTCATCGGCTCGGTCTCCACCGCCGTCGCCGCGGTATTGACGGCGCTCAAGACCGGCAACGTGCTGTTGTGGCCGTGCGCGGCGCTGATCATCGGCATCGGTACGGTGCGCGCCTTCCAGATGCGCAAGTACGAGCGGCGCACCCAGGTCCTTTCGCTCGAGCAGGCCAAGCACTGGGAGCCGCGCTATGCGATCGGCGCCATGCTCTACGCCAGCGTGCTGGGCGTCTGGTGCTTCCTCACGATTTTCGGCAACGACGACGCGGTCGCTCACATGATCTGCGTCGCGGCGACGGTCGGCTACACCGCCGGCGGCGCGGCCCGCAATTACGGCCGTCCCAAGCTGATCCAGTATCACATTCTGCTGGCTTGCGGCCCGATGTCGCTGGCGCTGGCGACGCATGCCGACTTTTACTACATGAGCCTTGCCGCGCTGCTGGCGCTGTTTTTCATGGGCCTCAAGGGCATCAACCTCAGCCTGCACGCCATCTTCGTCAAGGCGCTGACGTCGAGCTTCCGCGAAGCCGCGCTGGCGGGCCAGTTCGATACCGCGCTGAACAACATGCCGCACGGCCTGTGCATGTTCAGCTCCGACGGCCGGCTAGCGGTCATGAACCACCGCTTTAGCGAAATGATGAATCTGTCCGACGATCTCATTGAGCGCGGCGCCGGCGCGCCCGACATCATCGCGGCCTGCATCACCTCGGATTCTATCACGGCGGCCAGCGGCAAGATGATCCTGTCGGAGATCGTCAATGCCAAGGCGGGCGACATGATTACGACCGATCCCGACGCCAAGCGGGGCCGTTCGCTGTCATGGACCTTCCAGCCGATGAGCGGGGGCGGCGCTGTCGTTCTGGTCGAAGACATCACCGAGCGCCGTAACGCGGAAGCGCGGATCAGTCATCTGGCGCGCTACGACGAACTGACGGCGCTGCCGAACCGGGTCAATTTCCGCGACGAGATCGGGCGGCTGCTGGCGATCCAGCAGGGCGCCGAGCATTTGTCGGCGCTGCTGTTCGTCGATCTCGACCAGTTCAAGCAGGTCAACGACACGCTCGGTCACCCCTGCGGCGACCAGTTGCTTTGCGCAGTGTCCGACCGCCTGCGCGAGATGCTGCGGCCCGAAGACTTCGTGGCGCGGTTCGGTGGCGACGAGTTCGTGGTGTTCCAGCAGAATATCCATTCCGCCGACGACGCGGCGGGGCTGGCCCGGCGCATCGTCGATCGCCTGAGCGAGCGCTACAAGATCGACAATCATCTGGTCGAGATCGGCGCCAGCGTCGGCATCGCCATGACCACACGCGGCATCAGCGCCGACACGCTGCTCAAGAACGCCGACATGGCGCTGTACCGCGCCAAGGCGGACGGCCGTGGCACCTTCTGCTTCTTCCGTGACGAGATGGCGCAGGTGGTCGAATCGCGCCGTATCCTCGAACTGGATCTGCGCAAGGCGCTTGCCAACGAGGAATTCGAGCTATTCTACCAGCCGCTGGTCAACGTCAAATCGGGCCGCATATCGACCTGCGAAGCGCTGCTGCGCTGGAATCATCCGGTCCGCGGCACGGTTTCCCCGGTCGATATCATCCCGGTCGCCGAGGACATGGGCCTGATCGTCGATCTCGGCCGCTGGATTTTGCGCAAGGCCTGCATGGAATGCATGAAGTGGCCCGAAGGCGTCAGCGTCGCGGTCAACTTCTCGCCGCAGCAATTCCATCAGCGCGACGTGCTGAGCGAGGTTCGCTACGCGCTCGAGGTTTCGGGCCTTGCCGCGAACCGGCTCGAAATCGAGATCACCGAATCGTCGCTGCTGCGGAACACGCAACTGACGCACGATGTGCTGTCGCAACTGCATTCGCTCGGCGTGCGGATTTCGCTCGACGATTTCGGCACCGGCTATTCGAGCCTGAGCTACCTGCATAACTTCCCGCTGCAGAAGGTGAAGATCGACCGCTCCTTCCTGGAGGGGATCGACAGCGACCGTCCGCTGACGCTGCTGCGCGGCGTGGCGCGGCTGTCTGCCGATCTCGGAATGACGGTCGTGGTCGAGGGCGTCGAGACCAACGAGCAACTCGAACTGATCGGCGCCGATGGCACGGTCAGCGAAGTGCAGGGCTATCTGTTCAGCCCGCCGATACCGGCGACGCGGATCCGGCAGCTCCTGAACGTGTCGCACGGCCGCAGGTCGTCCGAAGAGCCGCTGAAGGTAGTTTCGTCGCGCTCGATCGCTTGAAGTCCTCGATCGCCCGAACTCGATGCAACTTTTGATTGTGCGATTGCTCGCATGGGTTAACCGTAAATCGCTTAAGTCTTTGCAATTCCGTTAACAGGCTGTTAATCCTAAAGCTGCTCGTAGAAGTTGCTCGTAGCGTTAGGAGTACAGCATGAGGTCCCTGGCCGGATCTACGGCCTTTGGACGGAGTTCGGACCTGTTGGATCAAGTCGACTATCGTCTAGCGCAAACCCCCGAAGAAAAAGAAGAGATCTACAACCTTCGCTACCGCGCCTATCTTCGCGAAGGGGCGGTGAAGGAATCTCCCGAACAGCGCGTCACCGATCAGTATGACGACCTGCCGAATTCCTGGACATTTGGCGTCTACCTGTTCGGGGAGCTCTACAGCTCCGTTCGTATCAGCGTACTGACCTCGGAGTGGCGGGAGTCCTGTTCGGCGGAGGCCTTCGGCGAAATCCTGCATCCGCGGCTCGATCGGGGCGAGGTCATCATCGATCCCGCGCGTTTCGTAGCCGACCCGGACAAGGTCAAGCGGTTCCCGGAACTGCCGTACCTGACGCTGCGGCTGGCCTACATGGCGTGCGAATATTTCAACGCCGACCTCGGGCTGGCGATCGTGCGTGCCGAGCACCAGGCGTTCTATCGCCGTGTGTTCCTGCACGAGACCATCGCCGAACCCCGCATGTTCCCGGGCCTGCTCAAGCCGGTCGGGCTGATGGCGGCAGATTTTCCGACGATGAAGGAAAAGGTATTCGAGCGCTACCCGCTGATGCGTTCGACCGCGTTCGAGCGGCGCATGCTGTTCGAGCGCGCCAACGCCCGCCGCGCGCGGCCGGCCAAGGCGGTTCCCGAATACGGGCGGGCCGCGATGGGTCCGAATTCCTGAACCGGAGCGGACGGCGGGTAGAATCAGCCGTCCGCACGTAGCGGTTTTCACCACCCGGCCAGCCCCCTCGTTGCGCCCGGGGCTTCTCTATTTCGCCCCAATGCGCGCGATACGGCCCCAAATCTGGTGATGGAGGCCGGTGTTCGCTTGCCTTCACCCTCGCGCCACATTTACAAACCATTAACTATCGCGGTCGCTTTTCACGGTTTGTCAGCAATTGATCGGGTCCGGCAAGGTTCCATCAAGGTTGACGGAACGTTCGCTTAACTATCGCCCTGTAGACCGGATGACAGTCGAAAAACGTGAGCGTGGAGGCTCTCGAATGAAATATCAGATGCGTATCCTCCAGGGATGGAAGCTGGCGGCTGTGGTCGCGGTAGCGCTGTCGATGGGCGCCTGCGCCAAGAATAACGTCGGCGCCGATGGCGCGATGGCCAGCGCGGCGACCCCGGGCAGCCAGCAGGATTTCGTGGTCAATGTCGGCGACCGCGTGTTCTTCGAGAGCGATCAGACCGAACTGAGCCCGCAGGCGATCACCACGCTGGAGAAGCAGGCGCAGTGGCTGCAGACCTATAACCGCTACTCCTTC
>DAIMKE010000656.1:0-3134 GCA_036721875.1 Bradyrhizobium sp.
GCAGCGCAAGGCAAACCCGCCCCCGCATCATCGAAGTCATCCAAGCCATGACATCGGAGGCAACGGATTCCAATGCTCACGTGCAGCGGCTCTGTGGCCTGGCTGGCCTACCGCGCGCGACCTATTACCGGCACGTCAACAGACGCAGTCGTGAAGTGGCCGACTGCGAGCTGCGCGACCAGCTCCAGCGCATCTGCCTCAAGCATCCATTCTACGGCTACCGACGCGTGACCGCCGTCATCCGACGCAAAGGCATGGTCGTAAACGCCAAGAAAGTCCTCAGACTCATGCGCGAGGACAATTTGCTCGCACAGCGCAAGGCGCCATTTTTAAAGCCGCCTGCTGAACGGCCAAGAGAGATTGTCGTGGTGCCCAATCTCGTGCGCGGCCTGGTGCCGTCCGCTCCCGACCAGATCTGGGTTGCGGACATCACCTACGTCCATCTCGCCACGACCTTCGCCTATCTCGCGGTCATACTCGACGCCTTCTCGCGCAAGGCCGTTGGCTGGGCTTTCGACAACACGCTCGATGCTTCGCTTGCGATTGCGGCATTGGACAGGGCAATCGAAGCTCGCAAGCCGCAACGCGGCAGCTTGATTCACCACTCCGATCGCGGCGTGCAGTACGCCTCGATCGCCTATCGCCAGATACTGGCGGATCGCGACATCACGATCAGCATGAGCAGGCCGGGCAACCCATTCGACAACGCCAAAGCCGAGAGCTTCATGAAGACGCTCAAGGCCGAAGAGGTCAACGGCAAGGCGTTCTCCGACATCCGAGACGCGCGCCGCCGCATCGATTGCTTCATCGCTGACGTCTACAATAAGGAACGTCTGCACTCGGCGCTCGGCTACCAATCGCCTATTGAGTTCGAAACCGCGTTCGCGCAAAACAAAGCACGATAACCCGTCGTGGCAACCGCACTGTCACTGAGATTATCGTGTCTCACTTGAGGGGTGCAGTCCAGAACTGTCACTCTGATTTGTCCCAATGTCAAACCGGATTCCAGTGGGACTGTCGCTCTCATCGTGTGCAAATTTGGGGGCCTGACGCATTTTTGATGCAGCTCCTTTCATTGAACGCCTATCAGCCTAGCCTAGCAGGTCGATTTTGCCTCGGCCGTACGTTTGATGTCTGACGAGCTTGAGGCGGGTGATCTGCCCTTCGGTCTGCCGGTTGGACCAGGGCGAAGTGATTGCCGCGCGAACCGCCGCTTCATCGTTCGTGACGCCGCGGGCGAATGAGGCGACAAAACTGGCGCGAGCGCGTTCGATCCAGGATGACAACTCGGCGGCGGCTCTGCGCCGGATCATCCCGCGGAATTCGGCGATGATCTCGCGTATCTCGACGAGGGTTGGTACGCCAGCTCCGATGGCCGCGACAGTGACCGTTTCTGCCTTCGACGGCGTATCCCGTCCGACCATCATGCGACGAGCGAATGTTCTGGCCGATGGGATCCGACCAGGGTTTTCGACATCGGCCGTTTCGGCTCATCGTCTGCGTGTCGCCCGCTGATGACGCGGAGCGAGCCTCGGAAGCCCCGCGCTTTTAGGCGGCGCAAAAGTTCGGCGCCGCGTATTGCATCATCTGCAGACGTTACCCTGATGGCGGCCATTGCCGATGACGATCCGATGCCGGCAGACGAGAGGGGCTATGGCGTCCTCCCGGCGGTGTCAGAAGGATGAGTTCCCTTTCGGACCTTCCGCTCAGAAGGTTGCTATGAACGGCGCCACCAACTCATCCGCCGTGCGCTTTTGGGTTTCGTCGAGGGAGCCGTGGAGCTTGGCGAAGGAAGCGCGCGCCAACTTTAGCGCTTCAAGCCGGGCAGAGAGGTGCTGCTCGTACTTCTCCAGACGGTCTGTCGACGACGAATACGCCTGACCCAACTGCTGACGGGCCTCAAGAAGGTGCTTGCGGCTCGTGCGGAGCGCGTCGGCGAACGCGTCCCAAGTAGTAGCTTGGGCATCGGTGATGCGGAGCTCGGACCTGAGGAACGCCAGGCGGCCATCAAACCGCTCCGTCATGTCGACCATGCCCGGCCCCATCGCCATACCTGGCATTCCTCCACGCATGCGCATCCCGTCGCCCATCATGCGCATGTGGTCGCTCATCATGCGCATCATGTTGTCGTTCGTCATCCCGCCCATTTGGCCCGACATGCCGCCCTGTCCCATTGAGCCGCCCCGGCCCATGCCGCCTTGCGATTGCATGCCGCCCCCCATCGAACCGCCTTGGCCTTGCTGGGACGTGCCGCCCATCTGACCAGTAGCGCCGCCTTGGCCCATTGAACCTTTCGGCTGCATGCCGCCCATCCCGCCCGCTTGGCTCGGGTTCTGCTGCATGCCCATCATGTTGTCGTCCATCTTCATGCCGCCACCCCCCATCGACCCGCCCGATCCGCCGCTCTGTCCGTTTGACTGCATTGGCATCATGTCGTGCATGGCAAGATGGAGCGGCCGCTCATCCGCCGTGGCCGGCGGGGTGGCGAATAGGAAGCTTACGACGGCCGCGAGGGTGAGCACCGAGGTTCCACTGAGCGTGTCTGACATCGCTTGTTCTCCTGTGTGATGATCTGACAGAGTGGTACGTGAGCGTATAAATAACCATGGTCGTGATACAGATCAAAATGGAATGGACCGTTCACCGTATAGTGTTCATGGAAACACTTTATTGCGGCGGATGCGGCAGCTCCGATGCGATGAAGGGCGTTCCGTCCACGCACGACTGCTGCACGAATGCGCCGCTGCAGTCTTTCGGCGAGCTGGATGACGTGGGGCAGGAGGCATTTCCGGTGCAGGCCCATCGCCTGATCGATGTCATGGAGCAAATACAATGCGAAAAAAAATCAGTCTCGCACTCCTCCTCGCACTCCTCGGAGTTATGTTGGCCACGACGGCAAGTCTTGCTCAGCCCGACTCGGGTGAGAGGCTCCAGCCAAAAGCCAAATTGGCGCCGCTCACTCATCACCCGCAATACGTCGCCCCGACAGGAAAGCGTAAACCTCCAGGAGCACCTCTTGATGAACGTGGAGGCACGACACCGCTCATCGAGCACCACGACCAAGAAATCAAGGACCATACCTTGAAGAGCATCTGCCAAGGCGCGCCTGGCTGCGAAGGCGGGCACCTCAGGAA
>DAIMKE010000656.1:3234-4409 GCA_036721875.1 Bradyrhizobium sp.
GGCCGCGCGGGCTTGTGCTGGCTTCGCCGCTTGCGTCAGATTTCGCGCGGTGGTTGCGAGCGCAATGTGCGAGAAAGC
Organism: Bradyrhizobium sp.; assembly: GCA_036721875.1. GTDB lineage: Bacteria > Pseudomonadota > Alphaproteobacteria > Rhizobiales > Xanthobacteraceae > Bradyrhizobium. The sequence goes on from DAIMKE010000656.1 coordinate 3,313, forward strand.
TTGCGGGAAGTTGCCGAGCTGGCGGCGCGCCACCGGATCGTACTCCTCGGCGAGCAACCCGACATCGTTGCGTAGGGCCAAGAGGCGCTCGAACAGGCGGCCCGCCTCTTCGTGTCGGCCGAGGAGGATCAGGTTGTCGGCCAACCAAAAGCTGCACGCCAGGAACGCGCCCTCGCCCGCGGGCAGTCCGTCCGCAACCTCCTCGGTATCGTAGCGAAGGACAAAGGTGTCCTCGAGCAGAAGTCGCTGCTCGATCGCCGCCACGGTGCCGCGGATTCGAGAATCGCTCGGCGGCAGAAAGCCGACCAGCGCCAGCATGAGCAGGCTCGCGTCGAGGTGGGGGGCGCCATAGGATTGCACGAAGCTGCCGAGATCGCGATCGTACCCCTTCCGACACACATCTTCATGAATCTGCTGCCGCACCGCGCGCCAGCGATCGAGCGGGCCCTTAAGCCCGAATTCTTCAATGCTCCGAATGGCTCGATCAAAGGCGACCCACGCCATCACCTTGGAATGGGTGAAGTGCCGGCGCTCGCCGCGTACCTCCCAGATACCCTCGTCGGGTTCTTGCCAGATCGTCTCCAGGTGCTCGACGATCGCACGCTGCAATGCCCAGCTCGCCTCGCGCATCACGAGCCCGCCCCGTCGGGCCTGATAGAGTGCGTCCATGACCTCGCCGTAAACGTCGAGCTGGAGCTGGCCATGGGCGGCATTGCCGACACGCACCGGTCGCGAACCATGATAGCCCGTCAGCCACGGCACCTCCCATTCGGCCAAGCGGCGCTCTCCGGCAAGCCCGTACATGATCTGGATCTCCGATGGGCGGCCGGCGACAGCCCGCAACAGCCAGTCGCTCCAGGCCTTCGCCTCGTCAAAGTAACCGCCGTCCATCAGCGACATCAAAGTGAAAGTCGCATCGCGCAGCCAACAGTAGCGATAGTCCCAATTGCGTACCCCGCCGATCCGCTCCGGCAAGGACGTGGTCGGGGCCGCCACAATTCCTCCCGTGGGCGCGTAGGTCAGGGCCTTCAGGGTGATGTGGGAGCGAAGCACAGCCTCATGCCATGGCCCTGTGTGCCGGCAACGCGAGGACCAGT
>DAIMKE010000657.1:0-4392 GCA_036721875.1 Bradyrhizobium sp.
CAACTCGAGGGCACCTTCCAGGCGCAAGAGGAGGCCACCCGTCTGATCGGAGCCCTCTCGGTCGTCTCGCTCGGCATGATTTTTGCGATTCTTTACAGCCGCTATCGGTCAGCGGCGCTCGCACTGATCGTCATGGGTAACATTCCACTTGCCCTGATCGGCTCGGTAATCGCCCTGTGGCTCGCTGGACAGCCGCTCTCGGTCGCATCGATGATCGGTTTTATCACGCTTGCGGGAATCGCTGCACGCAATGGCATTCTCAAGATCAGCCACTACATCAATCTTGCACTACACGAAGGCGTTCCGTTCGGCACCGGCCTAATTATCCGCGGCAGCCTTGATCGGTTGACGCCGGTCCTCATGACCGCCTTGTCTGCCGGCTTTGCGTTGCTCCCGCTCATGATCGATCCGGCATCACCGGGCAAGGAAATCCTGCACCCTGTGGCGGTGACCATCTTCGGCGGTCTCATCAGCGCGACGTTGCTCGACACGCTGCTTACGCCGCTGTTGTTCCTCCGTTTCGGAGAGAAGCCGTTGAAACGGCTCGCGGATACGTCGCAACGGGAAGCACCGAATTCATCATCCACCGCCTCTGCGGAGGCATTCTAGTTATGAAGGAGAGTCTAATGCTGCTGAAGACAATGATCACCGCAGTGCTGCTGATTGGAACGAGCACCATCGTATTGGCGCACGCCCCGAAGGTTGGAGCAAATGGCGGGCCGCAGGCCGACGCTGGTGGCTTCCATGTGGAAATTGTCGCGAAGGGTAACACCCTTGATGTTTTTCTGCGAGATCACGGCGACAAAGCCGTGTTCACCGAAGGCTACAAGGGAACCGCCATCTTTGTGGTGGACGGAAGTGCGCAGCGCATATTGCTTGCTCCAGCAGGTGAGAACAGGCTGTCCGGCACAGCCACAGTGACTGTACCGCGCGAGCCCAAAGGAGCTGTTCAGATTACGAGTCCGACAGGCGGCACCGTTCAGGCAAAGTTCAACTGAAACGATCGACCTTGCAGTAACAATGCAGCCATCAGGGCGCGGGGCCAATGGCACATGACGAGGGGGGAAGGCGAGGCAGCGGGTAGGCAGATGCTCGGTGCTTCCGCTTCGCAGCATAACTCCTTCAGGCAAGCTCAGATGGCTCCGATGCTCATGGATTGGCCTAGCTCAAAGCGGTGCGTTTGCGACGTGAGACGATATTAACAGCAAGAATGTTGAGGGATCGACATCAGCAAATTGCGGGAAGTTTTTGGATCGCCACTCGGCTTAACAGCGTGCCTCGCGCTCGCAGCGCTCGGGGTATTCCTCCTCTGGACGCACACGGGACATGTTCTCTCGGCGCTGCCTTACGTCTTGCTGCTTGCATGCCCATTGCTCCATCTGTTCGGTCACGGACACGGTCGCCGGCATGCACATGTTAGCGATCGAGCTCAAGCCTCCCCTGAGAAGACACCCGGCGTTCAGCCCTGAGGCCGGCGCTTGAGGTTGGAACAGAACCACAGACGAGTTTGGGAAAGCCAGCCTGATGTCCTCCGGCGTGGTAACTTGGCTCAGCGACTACGAATGGGCGCCATCAAGCGAAGGTTGCCGAACAGGCCGCGCGGCTTCGGCGAGTAAATGACCGTCGTGTGCTCAATGGCATCTTTTGGGTCTTGCGTGTTCGGGTCTGGCCGCGCGGCAGCGCGCAATAAGGTCGCTTAATCATTCCCCTCGGTCCGCCTTGATAGTGGCGGCCTTTCGCCCTGCCGCCACGTCGAACCGTAGAGTTTCTTCCTGGGAACCGAACGAGACCTAGGTGTCCCGAAGGCTCTTCCTCTTCTTGGAACCCTTCCAGACACCACTCTTTCGCCGTAAGCAGCCGCCAGGATAGCATCAGCAGTTGGAGGGGGGATGACCGTCACAAGCCTGTTTGTCAAAGGCGCCCATGGTGGTGCGCTCGAATCTGTTCGGACGGTCGCCTACGATGAACGAGGCATCCAGAACAACGTCGCCTGCGCTCCTTTCCGTCAGGTGCTGATCGCCTCGCAATCGGTTACCGCGGAATGCGGGCTCAGGCCTGGTGATCTACGTGAGAATATCGTCGTCGACTTTGATTCCCTTTACGAGCTTCCGTCAGGTACGGTCGTGCAAATCGGTCGAGCCCTGATCCGCCTGACTTTTCATTGCGAACCCTGCAAAAAGATACTGAAGCTTGTGGAATTCGATCGCATTCTGCACAAGCGTGGCGTCTTCGGCACGTTCCTTGATCAGGGGACGATTTCGGTTGGAGACCGGTTCAGCGTGACCGAACAGAAATTCGAAGAAATACCCTATGCCGTGAGCGATCGAATTCGATGGTTCCTGAAAAAGGGCCATGGGGCCGCGGCTGCGCTCGATCTTGTTCACACGATAGGCCTGCCGGCGTCATATGCCGGGGCCATGCCGCGACTTCTGAAAAAGTTCTCGCTTGGTGGCCTGACTCCAAGTTCACGTTCGGCGAATGACTAGCGAAGCGGTCGGCGCTATCGATTGCAACGGATCGTCATTGGAAGCCCCCCGGCGGGCCTCAATGTAACACGCATCAGTGGCCACACCTTGTGACCTGGAGCGAGCTGCAAGCTGAAATTCTTCATGACGGTGGCCAACACGATCGTGGCTTCCTGCAATGCGAATGTCGATCCGACGCACGTGCGCGGACCGGCCCCGAAGGGCAGATAGGAATAGCGGTCGATGAGCGAACGATTTTCGCTGAGAAACCGACTGGGCTCGAAGAGATCCGGATCAGGCCACAACAGCCTGTGCCGGTGCAGGACGTAAGGCGAGATCACGACCAACGTCCCTCCGGGGATTTTTTCGCCGGCAAGCTCGTCGGCATCGATCGCCACCCGGCTTATCGCAGCAATAGGTGGGTAGAGCCGGGCTGCCTCTTCGATGACTGCGCGCGTTTCGGGGAGGCACTCAGCGAGATTCATCACCGAGCCATTGATTTCACGTTTCGCCTCAGCCTGGACGCGCTGCCGCCAATCGTCCGATTGGGATAGCAGGAAGAGCGACCAGCTCAGCAGGTTTGCCGTGGTCTCGTGGCCTGCCATGATGAACGTCAGAATATTCGATTTGACCTCCGCCTCGCTCATGCGCTCGCCGGTATCGGGATCGAGCGCAGCCAGCAGAAGCGCGAGGATGTCATTCGGCCCGCTGTCCCCTCGCTCGGCCAAACCGCGGCGGCGGGCCGCTATCAGGTCTTCGATAGACTGCTCGAAAAACCGCAGGGTCGATCGCACCCTCAGGTGATTGATCCGGGGGATCCAGTTCGGCATGCCGAGCAAATCGAGAGGATCGATCCTGCCGACCGTGTTGAAATAGGTGACCATTGCGCGCCGTGCCTCTTCGGCGTTGCAACCGAAACCCTCCGAAAAGATGGTCCGTTCCAGGACGTCCAGCGTCAGGCGCGCCATCTCCGCGGCTACATCGAGTGTTGCGTCACAGCGTTGGTGCCAGCGTTCGACCAATGCGTTGGCGGCGTCCATCATCGCAGGGGCGAACTGTGTGATCGTTCTCCGCGCAAATAGAGCTGCGACCGTGCGGCGCTGGACACGCCATTGAAGGCCCTCGGCGCTGAGAAGGCCCTTGCCCAATCCGGCTGACAGTACACGGCGCTGAAGCGCATCCTTGCGATAGTTGGCTGCGTTCTCAAGAAGCACCCGACGGATGGCCGCAGGGTGGTTGATGATAACCGCATGCCCAACCGGCAACCCACCGGCGACGACGAGCTTTTCGAAATGCTCCCGTGCCCAGCACTCGAGAGGATTGCGCCTGAGCGTCGAAAAGAGGCGGAGTAGGCCGAGCTGCTTGGCGTGTGGTGTCGGCGCCGGAGGCCGATAGTTCCGGAAACTGCGATCGGAACGCCTTGAGAGAGGCGCGGCCATCATTACGCTCCTACCCTTCCGGAGACCATTTCCCACTCCCGATCCCAGCTGAAACGCGCTTCCTGCCGGTGAGTTGCTGTTTGGAGCCAAAGATCGTGGATTCCTTGGAACCGAAGACGGTGCGCGTGCTTAACTTGTAGCGGTGCTTGCAGCGAGCACGTCGTGATATGGAGCACACATCGTCTCAAAGCGATCAGGCTAAGGTATGGGAGCTCATCAAGGACGCTCATACCGCGCTGCTTATAACGGTCGACGAGCATGGCGCGCTTCAGGCGCGGCCGATGGGCTGCCTGCAGAAGCAGTTCGATGGCACCCTCTGGTTCCTCACGTTCCGCCAATCGTTGAAACTTCGCCAAATCCGCGATGATGACCGCGCACTCGTGGCTTACGTCAAACCCGAGAAGTACGAGTATGTCGCGATTTCGGGCCGGGCGAAAATGGTTGAGGACCAACGGAAACTGAAAGAGCTTTGGTTCGAAGGGTTGCGC
>DAIMKE010000658.1:0-4391 GCA_036721875.1 Bradyrhizobium sp.
GAGCAGGCTGGCGAGGCCTAATACAACGGACTCCGGCACATCGGAAGCTGACCGGGCCGCCGACCCCGGCGAAACAGGCCTCATATCCCCATGAGTGCCGATCATCGCCAACTCCAATCCCTCAGCTCACACCGGGAGCTCGATGTCGAAGTAAAGCTCACTTGCCTTTAGATCATCAGTGCTCTTTAGCTCAGTCTCCGCTTCAAGCGCCTTCAGCAAAGAGCGACGAGGGACTTCGGTATTGCTAGCTGTCTTTCCGTGTTTACCCGGCAGCGTGGACAATGCTGTTTTGAGACGCCGCTGCCGACCCTTCTTCTTAAACCCCTCCCAAAGCAGCTTCTTCGGGGTTGCATTGAGGCTGCCGTGGTGCCCGACTTTGTAGAGGTCAACGCCCGAGAGGAGCTTACGAACAGCCTTGTGATCGGGTGCATCTTCGAGCGCATAGCTCCAGCTTTCGATTTGCGCATCGCCGGGAAAGAGAAGCTTCTTGCTCCCCACCTCAAAGAGCAGAATGACACTCGTGTTGTTCATTTGACTATCGAGCGAACGCACGATTTCCAGTACTTGCTGCCCGCGCAATCGCTGCAGCTTATCTCTGAACCATCGCGCTTCAGGTGGAGTCGAAGCGGTGGATCGTTTGGCTCGACGCTTAAGCCCCTCGGCCAGCGGAAGCGCTTTAATGGAGGTTGCGCCTGCAAGCAGGTGCCAGAATTCATCGGCGTCTTTGCTGCGTTGCTTACGTATCTTTTCACTTTGCTCCAGACTGGGTGGCCCGAGAACACGCACCTTCACGCCTGGGAGAAGCCTACCGAGACCGGCATCGGACCCGTATCGTACCCATTTGGCTTTCGATCCGGGCGCCCTCCCCATCTTGATCAGGTTTTCCACGGCAGAGCGATTCTTGATGTTGTCCATGCCAAGGAATCGCAAGTCCTTAGCAAGCTGAGGTCCCATCCAGGACGGTGGTCGCTGAGCGAGCGCTAGAACAGCCTCTGAGACCCGATGCATCGCGTCCAAGCCGGATATGAAGCTCTTTTCGGAGCGCGCGGAATCGGTGGTTGCTCGTCTTGCGTTCTTGGCGGCTCTAGGGTCCTCCGTCCAAGGTTGAATGACGAGCTTCGGTCTGAGGCGACGGATAATCTTTCCCGATTCCCCCGTCTTGCCATCGACGCCAAAACCGCTGATATGATCGGCGTGGCGATGGGTAGCAACGATAGCCGTGAGCTTCTGTTCACCGCAATCCCTCTCGATTTGCTCGGCAACCTTGCGCATATGCTCCGAAGGCTTTTTCTTTGGGGGAAGCTCGGTCGTCCCGAAATCGATCAAGATATGTCGTTTATCTTTCTCACCATAAACAAACGTCAACAGAAAACAGTCACCGAAGCCCACTTGATATGAACGCAACACCACCCTTTTTGGCTTCTTGGCCATGAATTACCAGCCCTCCCGAGGAAACCGTCGGGTATCCAACGCGCGGAGACGATGAATTGCGGATAGACGCGCCGCCGATAAGCGCGCACCGGTCTTCCCCACCCTTAGAACCCCCGCTTCGTACAAGGATTTAAGTCGTTCCGATTGCCGCGCTGCAAAGACATCATTATTAATCCAGTATTTTAGACGACCGTAGTCGTCAAAGATCAGCGTGCCGCCACCATACAGCGGGGTAACGAGGTCATCATCTTCTTCGAGTGATCCTCCGTTCAAGGGTGCGTGCTGATGTCCGGCAGAATGTTCCGCACCATTGCTCGATCGCGCGGACCGATTGCGACGCGCCTCTTTGATCTCGCGCTGGAAGCCGTCTGGCAGTCTTATCTTGTGGGCCCGCAACTCCTGGCGCGTGAGACGGGCCACTTGGTAATATTCGGCGACCGTTTCGTGGAGGGTAAATCCATCCTCCCCAATTCGCGTGCATGGTCTAACCGATAGCACCTCGGTATATGCCCCGGGGCGAAGCGCGAACTTCGTGCGGTTGTCCCACAAGAAGCGGAAGACTTCATCCTTGTCCGTACGCATCGAGTCGAAGCGTACATTGGAATAGTCGAGATCTTCGGGGGGAGCCTGCCATGTTCCTTCTGGCGTGGCCGCGGCCGGGGTAAAGCCGTATGCCTCGAATGCTGCTCTGGTTCGCGCCCTCAGCTCGTATCGGCTATCATCGGGCCTCACTTCCCGATCAGCCGTCAATGCCCCGCTCAGCGCATCACCAAACTCGACGTGTACGGGCGGCATATAGTCCAGCCCCCGAATCCACATCGTCACAAGTACATCCGCAATGTCGGCGCCTTCCTCGGCGATACGCGCCAGCGGAACTAACGCCTGTCCGTCCGCCGCAATGTCTCCAATGCGCTTGGCCCACACCGTAATGAAGGTATGCAACACCGCAGCGACAAGGAGTTCTCCTCGTCGATGCGGTTCGGAATACTCCGCGGAGTAACGCAAGCGCCTGTCCAGAGGAATAGATGCACTGTTCCGGAGCGCACTTCCGCGAATCCCTTCCAACTCTTGCCCCATCTGTTGGGCAAGCGCGAATAATGCATTCGCTTTGAGCGCCTCCACACTGACATCAGAGACCCTTATCATATCTCTCGGAACGTCTTTCTTGTTGATGCGTCCCCTTCTGAGGAGCTCCAACACAAGCTCGCGTTGGGAAAATACTGACAAAAGCGCAATCACATCCGAAAAGCCTTCATGGAAAGCCGCTTGGTCGGCGCTCGATGGATCGAGGTAGCGTTCTCGCAAAGCGTCAAGAAGCGCATGCGTTGTCTCGTGGACGACAACGTCATGTGAAAGGCAAGTGTAGACCGTTGCACCAGTGCGCCCCGGGAAATATCCAAATACAAGGCCTTCCCCATCTGGCGTGTAGAACGCGTTTGCGTCGAGCATTCCGTGAGGCGCGACCTTGATCTGATGAGTCCCAAATGACCAGCCGATCCGGCGCCCAAGCGCATACTCAAACCGAGCCAATGTCTTCATGACCAGCGCGTAGACATTCTGCGCGTGGAAGCGATAGTCATGAATGATGGTTGGGTTACCCTGTCTCCAAGCGGCCGGCTCAGATTCCAAAACCGATGGCAGCTGATGTGCGCCGTGAAACTTGTCTTCGGTAGCATCGTAGTCAACAACTTGAACCCGATAGCCGACCGGACCTCGTTCGAGAATTTCTTGGGGTATCCGAATTCTCGCCATTAGTATTCGGCCATTCTTGTGCCTGACGTTTGGATCCTGTGCGATGACGTGCAGAGTCCGGGTATTCGAGCGAACGCGATTGAGAGCTCTTTTCGTCTCCTTTGTAGTCGTTCGAGCCACTTTGCTATCCTCCAGCCCATCCGGTATGGCATTTGCCTGAGAGCTGATCGTGGTTCACACGAAGGCTTGTGCCGACCTTACTAAGACCCCTCTCCGACTAACCAGATACTCTTCGCGGCTACGAAAATTGCGCAATACTCGAATGGGCCGGATTAAAACAACATCGGGCGGTGCCAACAAGATAGGCCCGCAGTTCGATAACTCATACCCAGTCGCCTTTCCGAAGATCCCAGTATCTGCGCTCGGGGGCTGACCTCGGGAGGGAAAGGAGCGCCAGGCCGTCGCCCTGAATCGCGATATCGGCGTCATCGTCCGGCCCTGAACCCTCGATGATCGGCGCTACCGTCAGGATAACCGTATCTGGAACGCGCTCAAAATTATTAGAAGCGGAAAGCAGAATCTCCTTGGCGGAGTTTTCATGGATTCCTAACAAGAACGGCTCGGCTTCCCAATACGGCCACCAGGGATGTGAAAACGGCCAAGCGGTCCAGAAGCGCTCCCTAGCATGCTCGACGATCCAGAACTGCTGAACGGAACGGTCCGGGTCTACGTCAGCAACGCCTTGTCCGGTGAGAATATTGCGCAGGAATCCGGCTGCATTGTCTGCTCCGCAGAGGAGAAATCCATACTCATAATTCGCATAAGCGATGCGGCCACTTGCCGTTCGCCGTTCGCGCTCACGTCGCGAGCCTCCATCCGTGGGGCCTCCAGGACCACCTGGTCCACCGGGCCCACGCTGAATTTCTCTGATTTGCCGCAGCAGCTCATCGTGCTGTTGTTTCTGCTGGTGCGGCACCTCCTGTTCTTGAATTTTCTGAACCTGGTGAGCGCCGTAGGTCGCGGCGGCCGATAGTGAGTTCGCCTTCGCCGTCCTCTTTACGACCGACACGGCGATTGACGCGGGGCTAGCAACCGCCAGTGTCGAGACCCGCTCACCGCTGGCGCCAGCGGCGTGCTCTCCCGGGATGGCGCCGAAAGCAACGGCATATCCCCCAGCCACTACGACGTCGCGAGCTGGCTGACCAATGATATGTTCGACTTGGTCCGCAAATGCTTTGCGCGCAAGCCTACGAATTGCAGCGCGTTTG
>DAIMKE010000659.1:0-4385 GCA_036721875.1 Bradyrhizobium sp.
CGCCGGAGCAGCGGCCGCAGGCTGTTCCTGCGCAGCCACCGAGGGCTGCGCGGCGGCCGGGCCCGGATTATCCGTGGCCGATGTCTGCGCGAGCGCCTGCGCGCTCATCATCATGAACAAGCAACACAGCACGCCGGCGCGCCCGGCGACGGCGGTCGAAACAACTGACAAACGCATGGATTGATACTCGGCTAATGGTCCCCATCAATGCTCCACATGCATTTGCGGCAAGTCTGTGGACAGCGCGGCGCTTTCGCTGACGACGACGCGGTTAGGAGCGAGCGTGTGTGGTGGCTGCAACACAATGCGGAGCGAAAGCATGTTGAGAGTGCAGCTATGAAAGGAGATAATCTGGCCTGCAACCAACGCGCGTGGCTCGGCGTGTAGGGCGCGAAGCGTAACCCGCCTACCTGGCGGCAAGGAACGGCGGATTACGCCTTCGGCTAATCCGCCCTACTCTTGCTACGCTTGCTAAAGTGAAGCGTTCTCCAACACCGGAGGTAATATGACTTTTGTGGAATGGCCTCGTTATTTGGCTCTGATCGTTCTCCTGCTTCTGGTGGCGTTTGGATATTTCCGGGGGCGCAGCCGCTCGCCTGCCTGGACGAATATTCCTCTCATCGCGCTCGCAATACTTTCGATTGGTCCGAGCGTTTGCGCGGTGATCCTTTATCTCTCTTACAAGTTTGGTCTGATTCAGCCGGGTGCCCCTGGATATCAATTCGGGTCGTTTGTCTATTCTCTGCCTGTCGATTTTGCCTTGCTGAATTGGGCGTTCGTACCGCTGTATGTGGTTGGGCGGATCTGGCCGCGTGCTGGCTCAGCCCGGCTTGCGATGTGGTTTGCCGTCGTTGCGATGTCTGTCCCGAATGTCGTTTTGTTCGGTTTGGCGCCGGAAATGATTTCGAGCGCTCGCGATGCTGGCCAGGGCATCGGGGTCGTAGAAGCGCTGCTGCTTTGGTCTCCGATCTACACGATTTTGCCCGGGATTTTTGCGATCGTCGACGCTGCCGGCTTTGAGTACTCTTTTCTGTTCAACGCGCTGACGGGGTTCCTGCCGATCCTCGGCTTGGTCGCCTGGTTATTGGGCCAACTTGTCGGAAGGCTGGTTCGAACCACCTAGGGACAAGCGGACATCGGCAATCATGAGTGCACGGCCTAGAGTTGTCCCGTATGTCGCGAGCGTGTGTGGTGGCTGCAACACCGCACGGAGCGAAGCATGAGTGCAGCTATGAAAGGAGATTCTTTGGCTTGCAACCAACGCGAGCGTGGCTAGGGGGTAGGGCGGTTAGCGCAGGCGTAACCCGCCAACTCCACGGCAAGGAAGGGCGGATTGCTCCTTCTGCCGATCCGCCCTACGCTTGCTTGCGGGGCCTGGGGCTAGCGAAATCCTGACATGCGGAAGCTTGAGATCATCGTTGTGATCGTGCTGTTTTCAGCATTCGCTTATCTCGGCATCAAGGAAGAAGGACGAAACCGGCTTGTAGCCTTCGCGACAATGGCCGTGTTCGCAGCACTCGTCTACGGAAGCGTCCTGCAAGAACGAGCGTATCGAAAAGCACGTCGACCCGGAGCGTCGATATTCTCCATCGCTACCATGCTCCGCGCCCTGTTCACCCGGGAAATGCTCTATTTCGGTTTGCTGATGCTGGGAGTGTTTGCATTTGTGGGCTTCATCGTGGCCATGGACGAAGCAGGCTACCTTGGGCGGCCCTGATGTTGGGAATCTTGCAAGTAAGGCGAAGCTTGACCAGCTGACCCGGTCTCCGAGAACGGCGGACTATGCCTTCGGCCAATCCACCCGACGCTTGCTACGCCTTCTTCACGAACTCCGATTTCAGATTCATCGCGCCGATCCCGTCGATCTTGCAGGCGATGTTGTGGCCGTCGCTCGCCTCGGTCAGGCGGATGTTCCTGACCTTGGTCCCGCCCTTGACGACCGATGACGAACCCTTGACCTTGAGATCCTTGATGACGATGACGCTGTCGCCATCGGCAAGCAAATTGCCGTTGCTATCGCGGACGCCGGGCTCCGGCGAGGCCTCCGCCGCTGCGGCCGCCTCGGCGCTCCATTCATGCGCGCATTCCGGGCAAACCCACAGGCCGCGATCCTGATAGGCATGCTCGGAATGGCATGCCGGGCATTTCATGGCGTCGTCCATCATCGTTCTCGTTCCACTCGTAGCGGAGCGCACCGTAGGGTCATGCCCGGGCAAATCAAGAGAAAAGGGGAGCCGGAGACGTCGGGCGGGAGGCCGTCCGAAGGCGGATGCCACGCGGCTTTGCGAGTTTTCTGGAGTTGAGTGCATTGTCACCGTAATGGCCGTAATGGCAGTTGGCGCTGACTCAATTCCGAATCTGCAGGAAGCCGCCATTAATGAACCATGCATTCCCACTAAGCGTCTGATACATAGCGTGCTGCCAACTGTTAAGCCGGACGCTATAGCGATTGCGTTCGTCGATCAAATACGCCTGAACGTCATTTGCACCTTTACGGGTATGAATCCATCTGAGGTGATCCTTAAGCGTGATCATATCGTCGTTTGCGTTCGACGCGAATGTAACTCCGAGCTTCAAGACACCAAAATGTCGAAGAGCCCGTTCCTTGTCGACGTCAGTCCATTGCGTGGGTGGATTCACACGGAACGTCAGTGTGGGTGGGCCATTTGTGTCCAAGTGAGCGTAAACCCATTGGTCCTTGGTGAAATCGTCATAATATGGATGGATGGTTTGTTCGCCCACCTTTCTGGGAAAACGGGCTCTTTTTGCATTGTTGCAGAAATCGCAGGCAGGCACGAGATTGAACGGACACACCGCCAAGTCGGGATATTTGGATTTTGGTAGATGATGGTCCAAAACGGCCACCGTCCCAACCCCGCAGAGCGGGCATTTGCCGTTCACTGGTGCATTGCGAATTGCATTGTAGTAGGCACGGGCGGCTCCGTTTGTTCCGCTCATCTGATGAGTATAGAGGTCCTCCAATTCCTTTCTAGAGACCGCACCAATCGACGTTAGTCGAGGCAGCATATGGAGAGATTGGGATCTGGCATGAAGATCATATGTGCTCGCTGCAGCTACCAGCATTGCTTCAATGGCGTTCAGCCTACCAGCCAGCACGGGATCTGAGCAGCCGCTGATACAATCGGCAAGAACTCTGGCAGGAGCCAGCGTGGGCCGGGCCAAAGTGAGCATGCCTAGTCCTCGTCGTCGATGTCAGGTGGAAGAAGACTAAGTGCTCGAGCAAGTCCTCGCCCTTCCGCTCCAAGTTGTTGGGAGAAGAGATCCAGAACTTCTTCGTAGCTTCGGCCGACTGATCTTTCGGCAATTAACTTATGAAAGCCCGTCTGGGTGACTTCCAGACCAAATACTTCACGCGTAAGTACGCCAACATTTTCACCAAAGGTTTCGATGTCAGGACGGTCCGCGCGTGCCTCTCGACCAGCACGGTTTAGCTTCCAAACACAGGACCGTGGGACTTCCTGGAGTACAACCGGAGAATGCGTGGCCACAATCGCAACGCCGTTCCGGTTGATCAGTAGATCGGACAATGCTCTCACGAACGCTGCCAGCAGTGGAGGATGCAGATGCCCCTCAGGTTCATCCACGATTACCAGTGATTTCTCTTCAACAAACTCAACAAGTCGAGTGATCGACAACAGAACAGCTGCGTGACCGGAGCTTAGATTGCGGAAGATTCTCTGTGCCCGCTGTCTAACGTCAGTCGAATCGTCTTCCGCTAGTGTTGAAACATTCTCCTCTGCAAATAAAGGATCGGCCTCTAGGGTTCTCAGGGCGGTTTTCCACCGCGACCGCCGTACCCCTTCACGACATGTTGTTACACTGTCTGCGAATTCTTTGAATTACGGTGACAGTGCACTCATTTGAGCGGCCGCGTCCAGGCTCTGGTCAGCATCGCCGCCAGTTAAGTGCACTGTCACCGTAATTCCAGTTAAGTGCACTGTCACCGTAATTCCCTGGAGAATACGACATTTGGTGCTGCGTTGGCGTAGTCCCGGATATCGTTGCGTGTTCATTCGGACTCCTCGCTAAACAGTCTTCTCAGTCTTGAATCGATCGCCAGCCGCTTCGAGTTCACCTCTCACGACTTCCAACCAGTTCTCATAGAAGTACCATTGGGAGTCGGACAGCAGCACCCCATAACCACTCTTTGGATTTTTAGCGTCATGTCGTTTCCAGAGTTCCGTGTGATGGTGCAACGTGAACCGATGAAACCCTGCTCTTCGCATCTCTTTGACAATCGAGCTTGGCTTGTACTTCGACTTTTCGCGTTCCTTCACTAGGACGCGGCTGATCGAATCGGCGGTTTCGGTACCGGCTCGCACGAATGTGACGACTTGATCAGCTTGTCCCTCGCGGTTGCAGGT
>DAIMKE010000660.1:0-4384 GCA_036721875.1 Bradyrhizobium sp.
GCCCAGAGCGGCGGCCGCATCATCGCCGCCGGCGACCCGCGGGTGCACGAAGCGGCGATGAAGTTGCTGAACAGCTAGCGATCGCGAGCCTGCGATGGACGTCTTGCTCGTCGTAGGAGATGCATCGGGCACCACGCCCCCTTCTGATCCGAACTAGGCATCGCTCACGCCATCCCGTAGAGCCTTTTCGGTTCTGATTGAATCAGAACCGGGCTCTAATCTAGTTTTTTGTTTTGACGCGCTTTCTTTACGCGAACCGGTATCCACTTCGCTTGAAAACGCGATAGGATCGCCCCCAACACGCGCATAGACGCGGGACTGTGGGGAGGCATTGATGGGATTTCTCGGCAGGTTGCTGACGGGATTGGCGTTGCTGTTGTTGCCGGCACTGGCCTCGGCGCAGGATTTCCCGAACAAGCCAATCAAGCTGATCGTGCCGTTCCCACCCGGCGGTCCCAACGACATCATCGCGCGCGTGGTCGGCCAGCGCATGTCGGAACTGATCAAGCAGCCGATCGTGATCGAAAACCGCGGCGGCCAGGGCGGCGTGCTCGGCACCGATGCCGTCGCAAAGGCGGCGCCCGACGGTTACACGATCGGCATCGTCAGCGCGAGTTCGCTCGTCATCAACCCGACGATGGAAAAAGTACCCTACGACGTCGCAAAGGATTTCGCGCCGGTCACGCTGGTGACGACGGTGCCGGAGATGCTGGTCGTCGCGAGCAATGTTGCCGCCAAAGACATGGGCGAACTCGTCGCACTCGCCAAAAGCCAGCCCGGCAAGCTCAATTTCGCGTCCGCCGGCGTCGGCGGCCTGCCGCACCTTGCCGGCGAATTGTTCAAGCTGACCCGCCAGGATCGACATCGTGCACGTGCCCTATCGCGGCGCGGCGCCCGCCATCAACGATCTGCTCGGCCAGCAGGTGCAGATGGCGTTCCTCGACCTGCCGGTGATCCTGCCGCATATCAAGTCCGGCACGCTGCGCCCGATTGCGCTCGGCGCCCCCAAACGCGCCCCGACCTCACCAGACGTGCCGACCACCGCAGAGGTCGGCATGCCGGACCTGCTGATCGAAAACTGGTACGGCATGATCGCACCGGCCGGTACGCCCCCGAATATCGTCAATCTCATCAACAAGGTCACCAACGAAGCGATGCGCGATTCGCAGGTCGCGCAGAAACTTGCCGACCAGGGCCTCACGGTTGCCGGCGACACGCCGGAGCATTTTCGCGACTACATCGGGGCCGAGGGCAAAAAATGGGCGAAGGTGATCAGGGACGCCGGCGTCGGGACGGCGAAGTAAGCTCGCGTCGATCTCCTCCGCGTCTTCAGCGCGACGCCGTCTTGCGCAGATGTTCGGACAATTGCTGCGCGGGCCTCGGCAACGACTTGAAACTGCGGGCGCAGATCACAAGTCGCCGGTTGGCCCATGAATCCCTGATCCTGACGATATTGATCTTCATGGACCGCGCGCATCGTTTCGCGGCAACCTCGGGCATGACCGCAATTCCGATGCCGGCAGCAACCAGCTGGCCGATCGCATCGAAATTGTTCAGCCGCGCGCGAAAACGCAGGCGTGCGCCCAGCCGCGCGGCGTGACCGCTGACATGGGTATGCAGCGCGATCGAACTGAGCAGGCCGACGAAATCGCGCTCGACCACTTCACTGAAGGCGACCTGCCGCCGGTTCGCCAGTTCGTCGCTGCGGGCTGCGACCAGTACCAGGCGATCCTCGCTGAACGGGATCCGCTCGATACTGTCCGCCAGCGCGTGTTCGGCGGCAAGCCCGAGATCGGCGGATCCGGTGAGGATGGCACGGGCGATATCGGAGCTTTCGCGCTCCTCGACGTCGATCGAGATGTGCGGGTGCTGGCTCAGGAAGACGGCCAGCGCCTTCGGCAGATATTCCGACAGGCCCGACGTGTTGGCGAGAAACCGGATCGTGGCCTTGGCGCCGCTTGCATGGGCCAGGAGATCGCCGCGCATCGCATCCACATTGTGGATCACGACCCTTGCATGATCGAGCAGGCTTTCGCCGGCCGGTGTCAGCTCGACACCGCGCCGGCCGCGCGTCAGCAGCGATACGCCGAGCGCTTCTTCCAGGCCCTTGATGCGCTCGCTCGCAGAGGCCAGCGCGAGATGGACCTTTGTCGCGCCATTGGTGATGCTGCGGGTCTCGGCCACCGCGATGAAGAGCTGAAGGTCGACCAGATCGAAACGCATCGGGAATCCTTGCGAAGCCGTCATTGCGAGCCAACGGATCGCGCGAAGGCGCGCCCGCTGACAGGCTCCGCGAAGCAATCCATGCCGCCATAGCAAGAAAGAGCGGATTGCTTCGTCGCTACGCTCCTCGCAATGACGGTTGTTTCCAGCCTTCGATATTACCGAAGGCTATCTCCGTATTCTCCAGATTGTGCCTGTTGCGGCGATAGGTCAATGTCGCCCCATGTTCGATTCCCTCCTCACCATGATCGCCATCGCGTTCCTGCTGGCCGGCTTCGTCAAGGGCGCCATCGGGCTCGGCCTGCCGACGGTGTCGATGGGCCTGCTCGCGGTGACGATGGCGCCGGGCCAGGCGATTGCGATCGTGATCGTGCCCGCGATCGTCACCAATATCTGGCAGACTTTTGGCGGCCCGTATCTGCGCGACATCATGCGCCGGCTGTGGCCGCTGATGGTCGGCACCGTGATCGGCATCTGGATCAATGCCGGGCTGCTGACCGGCCCTTACGCGCCTTACGGCACCGTCGTGCTCGGCACACTGCTGGTGATCAACGCCATCCTCGGTCTGAACCAGATCGGCTTCAAGGTCGCCCGCGCCAACGAGAAATGGGTCGGCGGCATCGTCGGCCTGGTCACCGGCGTGGTGTCAGCCGCCACCGGCGTGCAGGTGATTCCGTCAGTGCCCTACATGCAGGCGATCGGCATGGAGAAGGACGAATTGGTGCAGGCGCTCGGCGTGTTCTTCACGGTTGCGACCGTGGCGCTGGCGTTCAATCTCACCGCGGCCGGCCTCTTGACGGCGGCCACCGCGCTGCCGGGCGGGGTGGCGATGGCGGCGTCCTTTGCCGGCATGTTCATCGGACAGGCGGTGCGGACGCGGATGCAGCCGGAGGTGTTCCGCCGCTGGTTCCTGATCGCGATGTTCTTTCTCGGCCTCTATCTCGCCGGCAGCGCGCTGGTGAAGCTGCACGGCTGAAGAGAAGCCTCAGCGCCCCTCCAGCATCGCGACGCGGATCCCGAGATAGACGAACAGACCGCCGAGCAGGCGGTTGACCCAGGCCATCGCGCCGGCCGATTGCCGGATGCGGGTGGCGGCCCTGGCCGCGAAAGCGGCGATGCCGAGACACCACAGCGTGCCGGTCGAAATGAAGATCAGGCCCAGCGCCAGGAAGGCCAGCGGCTTGTGGGCGGAGTCCGCGGCCACGAATTGCGGCAGGAACGCCAGGAAGAACAGCGCCACCTTCGGATTGAGTATGTTGGTCAGGGCGCCCTGCCAGAACACGCGGGAAAGCGAGGTCTCGGCGGGAGCCGCCGCCTGGTCGGCAACCGGATGCGGGCGCGACAGCAGCATCTGGATGCCCGTAAACAAGAGATAGGCCGCGCCGACCCACTTCAGCACCGCAAAGGCGGCCGACGACGCCATCAGCAGTGCCGACAGTCCGACCGCAGCACCGAATACGTGGACCAGACAGCCGCAGCAGATACCGATCGCAGCCGCCGCCCCGCCACGCCACCCCATCTGGACGCTGCGGCCGATAATATAGGCAGTGTCCGGACCCGGGGTGACGTTGAGGAGTACACCGGAGAGGACGAACAGCCAAAGTTGGTGAATACCGAGCGCTTCGACCATCATTTTCACTCTACCGTCATTTCGTGGTTCCATCGTGCCAACGATCGGACGGCCGTGCCAATCTCGCGTGGAATGCGGTACTATGCCTCTGAATCGGCCTTCCGCCAGATGCCGCCCATTTTTTAAACATTGGAATCGGTCGGCCGACCACGTAGTGGTATCCCGTTCACCCGGGCACTGTTAGGATTATATTGGGATATGGAAAGACGCCTGGCAGCCATCGTCTGCGCTGACGTCGCCGGCTATTCCCGCATGATGGGGGCCGACGAGGCGGGTACGCACGCCACGTTCAAGGCGCACCGGACGGCGATCTATCCGATCATCCTCAATCACGGCGGCCGCCTGGTGAAGAATACCGGGGACGGCTTCCTGCTTGAATTCCCCAGCATCGTCGGCGCGATCGAAGCCGCGATCGCGATGCAGAAGGTGATGGCGGAACGAAACGAACACCTGCCCGCCGACCGCCTGATGCAATTCCGGATGGGCATCCACATGGGCGATGTGATGGCCGACGAGGACGAGGTGTTCGGC
>DAIMKE010000661.1:0-4370 GCA_036721875.1 Bradyrhizobium sp.
GGGGATGCCGACCACCGCCGCCTGCCCGGCGTTCTCCTACATGCCAGCGCAGGATTCGACGGCCGTGGCGAGGCTGCGCGCGGCGGGCGCCATCATCATTGGCAAGACCAACCTCGACCAGTTCGCGACCGGCCTCGTCGGCGTCCGTTCGCCGTACGGCATTCCCGTCAATCCGGTCCGCGGCGATCTCGTTCCGGGCGGATCAAGCTCGGGATCGGCGGTCGCGGTCTCCGCCGGCCTCGTGCCGCTGGCGCTCGGCACCGATACGGCAGGAAGCGGCCGCGTGCCCGCGATGCTCAACAACATCGTCGGGCTGAAGCCGAGCCTCGGACTTATTTCGAACGCAGGCTTGGTGCCGGCGTGCCGGACGCTGGATTGCATCTCGGTGTTCTCGCTGACGGTGGACGACGCAATGACGGCGCTCTCCGCCATGGCCGGCACTGACGGCGCCGATCCATTCTCGCGCGACCGGCCGCTCGGAAAGATGGCCGCGTTTCCCGGCCAGCTTCGGCTCGGCGTGCCGCGCAACGGCCAACTGATCTTCTTCGGCGACCGCGCCTCCGAGAAGGCCTATGGCGAGGCAATCGAGCGCTGGACCGCGCTCGGCGCCACGCTGGTCGAGTTCGATCTCGAACCGTTTTACGAGACCGCGCGGCTGCTCTACGAGGGACCGTGGGTCGCCGAGCGCTACCTGGTGATCCGCGACCTGCTGGCGTCCTCGCCGGATTCGATCCATCCGGTCACGCGCGAGATCACCGCGCCCGGCGCGCGGCTGACGGCGGCGGATACGTTCGCCTCGCTCTATCGCCTGCAGGCGCTGCGGCGCATCGCCGAGCGCAGCTTTGCCAAATTCGATGCGATCGTGCTGCCGACGGCGCCGACTGCCTACACGACGGCGCAGGTGCTGGCCAATCCGATCGAGCTCAACTCCAGGCTCGGAACCTATACCAATTTTGTGAATCTGCTCGATCTCTGCGGACTGGCCCTGCCGGCCGCGATGCGCCCCGACGGCATCCCGTTCGGCATCACGCTGCTGGCGCCCGCAGGCCACGACGCGCAACTCGCCAGCATCGGCCGCGTATTCCATGCCGACACCAAACTGAAAATGGGCAGCAAGGGCCTGGCGCAGCCGCCGCTCGCGGCGTTGCCGGTGGAAGTTGGTGCCGATGAAATCACCATCGCGGTGGTCGGCGCGCATCTCTCCGGCATGGCGCTGAACGGCGAATTGCAGGTGCTGGGAGGACGGCTGATCGAGGCCACAGCGACAGCCCCGGACTACAGGCTCTACGCGCTCGACACCACGCCGCCCAAGCCCGGCATGCTGCGCGTCGATGCCGGCGCGGGACATTCGATCAAGGTTGAGCTCTGGGCGCTGTCGGCGGCGGCATTCGGCAAGTTCGTCGCTGCGATTCCGCCGCCGCTTGGGATAGGTACGGTGCAGCTTGCAGATGGACGTGGCGTGAAGGGATTCGTGGTGGAGCCCGTGGCCATCGAAGGCGCGCGGGATATCTCATCGTTCGGCGGCTGGCGCGCGTTCATGGCGGAGAAGGCGGGGGTATAGCTCTGCCGTGTCCCGGACGCGGTGCAGCGTGTAACGCTGCGCCGCAGAGCCGGGACCCATTGATGGACCCCGGCTTAGCAGCGCAGTACTGCGTGCCGCGCTGCGTCCGGGGAACGCAAGTCGAGAAATCTCTACACCGACACTGCGTAGAGCTCATATTCTCCGCGCACCAGCTCGATATGCGCGCGCATCGCACCGGCAGCGCCCGCCTTGTCGCCGCGCATGATGGCGACGACGACGCGGTCGTGTTCGGCGTGCGATTTCGCCAGCCGGCCGAGGTTGCGGAACTGGGCGCGGCGGAACGGCTGCACGCGCACGCGTGTCGCCAGCGTCATCTCGGCGATGTAGCTGTTCTGGGACCCCGCATAGATCGCGTTATGGAAGCGCTCGTTGACCTCGTGAAAGCGCTCGGGATTGCCGGCATGGCTCAGGACCCGCAATTCCTCGTGGATCGCTTCCAGCTTCTGCCGATCCGCCGGCGACATCCGTTCGGCGGCAAACCACGCGCACAGTCCCTCGAGCTCCGCCATCGCCTCGAACATTTCAGTCAAACGGTCCAGCGAGGGCTGCGCCACCACGGCGCCGCGATGGGGCCGCGCCTCGACCAGGCCGCTCGCCACCAGTTGACGCAGCGCTTCGCGGACCGGCGTGCGCGACACCGAAAAGCGCCGCGCAATATCGCTCTCGTCCAGCGCGGATCCCGGCGCGAGCACGCCGCGCACGATTTCGTCGGCAAGCTGCAGCCGCAACTCCTCCGCACGCGTGACCTTGTCCCGTTGCTGCGAAGGGCGGTCGACACGCCGGACCAGCGTCCCGGGCTCGGCACTCGACGGCGGCGGTGCACGGGTCGGAAGGTCATCCAGACTCATGTCGATGCATCCTTCGGCTCGTCGATGATGCTGACATGTGCCGCCACGATCCTCCACCCCTCGGGAAATCGTACCCAGGTCTGCATCTGCCGCCCTACCCTGCCCTTCGCATTCTCGCGATAGAACAGCGTCGAGGCCACCGCCGTGTCGCGGCCATAGGTCGTGATCACGGCCTTGTCGGTCTTCCGCATCAGCCCGACCGGCGAGCGCGCGGCGCGAAAGCCCTTGATCGCCTCATAGCCGTAGAGGTTTTCGGCGATGCCATAGCGCAGCGTGCGGGAATCGTTGCGGAACAATTCATCGAGCACGGCCACGTCGTTGGACACCAGCGCGTTCTCATAGCGCGCGAATTGCGCTGACACCTCGGCCAGCACGTCCGGAAGATCGATGTCCATGGCTACAATCCTCTCGGGGCTGGCGCGGCGGCGACGCCCATGCGTTCCAGCGCGTGCGCGACGCGCAGCGCGATATCCTCGCGCCAGGGAGCGGCGATGACCTGCACGCCGATCGGCATCGGCTCCAGCGGCACGGGCACAGCGACCACGGGCAGGCCGATGAACGAGATCGGCTGGGTGTGGATGCCGATATTGGCGCGTACGGGAAGTTCGACACCGTCGAGCACGAACGTCGCCTGTCCGAGTTTCGGCGCGATGCAGGGCGTGGCCGGCGCAATGATCACGTCCACCGACTTGAACAGTTCGAGCACCTTTGCACGATACCAGCGGCGGAATTTCTGCGCGCGGTCGACCAATGGCGCCGGCACCATTGCGCCCGCGATCAGGCGATCGCGCACGGCCGGATCGAAATCGTTCGGGCGCTTGCGCAGGCGATCGAGGTGCAGCGATGCCCCTTCGGCGGTCGAGATCACGTAAGCGGCGGCGCGGGCGCGGACGGCCTCCGGAATTTCGATCGTCTGCGTCGCGTCCAGCGCCTTGGCGACGCGCGCCACGGCTTCGACCGCTTCGGGAAATACGTTCTTCTGAAAATAGCCGCCGGCAATCGCGACCCGAAGGCCGGAGAGGCCATCGGCGAGCAGCGGCGAGACCGGCTCGGCCGGGCGCGTCGTGCACGCCGCGTCGGCGGCGTCAGGCCCCTGCATGGCGTCATAGGCCAGCGCGAGATCGCCGACGTTGCGCGCGAACGGGCCGAGATGATCGAAGCTCGCGACAAAGGGAAACGACCGCGCCCGCGACAGCCGGCCATAGGTCGGCTTGAGGCCAAAGATGCCGCAGAACGACGACGGCACGCGAATCGAGCCGTTGGTGTCGGATCCCAGCGCGATCGGAACCAGGGCACCACCGACCGCACTGCCGGAGCCGCCGGAGGAGCCGCCGCTCATCCGCGTCGGATCGTGCGGATTGCGCGAGGGGCCGTCATGCACGTTCTCGCCGGTGAAGTCGTAGGCGTATTCGCCCATGTTGAGCGCGCCGACCAGCACGGCGCCGGCGGCCTCCATGCGCTCGATCAGCGTGGCATCGCGCGATGCCGGGGCAAGGTCGCGGTTGATCTTCGAACCGGCGCGGGTGGAAAGGCCCTTTACGTCGAACAGGTTCTTCACCGCGAACGGCACGCCGGCGAGCGGGCCGACCTTTTCGCCGGCGGCAATCTTGGCGTCGATCGCCCTGGCCGTGGCACGCGCACGATCCGCGGTGACGTCGGTAAAGGAATTCAGCACGCCATCATGCGCGGCGATCCGCGCCAGCGCGGCCTCGGTCGCCTCAAAGGCGGAAAGCTTGCGGTCGGTTATCGCCTGCGCGATCTGTTGGGCCGACAACCCGTCTGATTTCACGGTCATGGTCTATCAGGCCGAGTAGATGCTGGCCGGCTCGGTTTCATCCGGCAGCGGAAACTCATCGACCAGCCGCGCCAGCCTCAGCGACACTTCGAGGTTCGCCCGCACCGCGGGACGCCAGGCTTCCTCGACCGGCAGCGCCAGCGCC
>DAIMKE010000662.1:0-4367 GCA_036721875.1 Bradyrhizobium sp.
AGCCGGTTGCCGAGACCATGCTGGCCGGCACCAACTACGACGGCTACTTCCTCGAATACGATTCCGATCGCGCCGGCGGTTTCGAGCCGCTGCGGTATTTGCCGAAGGGCGACAAGGTCGTTGTGGTCGGCGTCATCACATCTAAGTTCGGCGAGTTGGAGAAGAAGGACGACATCAAGCGCCGCCTCGAGGAGGCCGCGAAGTTCGTGCCGCTCGACCAGCTCGCGGTCTCGCCGCAATGCGGTTTCGCCTCGACCGAGGAAGGCAACATCCTGTCGGAGGAGGAGCAGTGGGCGAAGCTGCGGCTCGCGGTGGAAGTTGCCGAGGAGGTCTGGGGGAAGTGACGCGCAACGTCATTCCGGGATGGTGCGAAGCATCTAGCTACGGCGCGCAATTGCGCACCTGAGGATCTCGAGATCCCGGATTCGCGTCTTCGACGCGCTCCGGGATGACGGCGCGCCAAGCACGCCGTCATTTCTCCGCCAGATAAACCTCTCCCAGCAGCGACGAATTCGACCACGGCACCTGCTTGCCCTTGGTTGCGGCAACGACTTCGGCGCGGACGCGGGTCAGCATCTGCTGCACCTCCAGCCCCGGCGTGCCGATGTGACGCGTCAGCGCCGCCGAGAACGGGCTGTTGGCGCCCTCGCCATCGAGTGCAACCTGTCCCGGAGCGGTCGCAAATGCGATCAGCGTTCCGGCGCCCAGCGTCGAACCCGCTCCGAGCGTAGACGGCGCCGCCAGTCCCGATGATCCGGCTTCGATGTCGCGGGCGGGGCCGCTGGAAGCGACCTTCGGCGCCATCGGGTTGTTGCGGCAGGCGTCGAGGATCAGGATGTTGGTGCGGACCTGATCGTCGAGGCCGGCCATGATCGTATCCATGTCCATCATCGTATCGGTCAAGCCGCTGCCGGCGCGAAACTGGAGATCGATCGGCACCAGATAGTTGCGGCCGTCGACCTGAATGCCGTGGCCCGCATAATAGACCACGGCGATCTGCGCCCGCGCCGCCTCGCGCAGGAAGTCGCGGATCGTCGACTGCATCGCCGTGCGGTCGAGGTCGCTGCCTTCTGTCACCACGAAGCCGATGTCGCGCAGGCTCTTGGCAATCGAGCGCGCATCGTTGGTCGGATTGGGCAGTGCGCGGACATGCGCGTAGGCGCTGTTGCCGATCACGAGCGCGACGCGCTTGACGGTAGCCTTGGCCTGCGCCGGCGCGGGCGGTGCGGATGGGCTCGCCTCGCTCTGCGGCGATTGGCGGTCGCGCGCTGCGCCGCCCGGCGCCGGTGCTGCGGTTGCTGCCTTTGCCGTTCGCGGAGCGGGCGGTGCGACCGCCTCCGACAGCAGCGACAGGCGGACCCTCGCGGTCGCCTGGTTGGCCTTGCTGCCGGCGTCAGTAGCCTTGCCTTCGAGCGCCGCCGCGTAATCCTGTTGGGCGCGGTCGACGTTGCCCCTGGCCTCATAGGCAAGCGCGCGCTGGGTGTAGGCCGAAATCAGCACGCTGCCGGACGGCGTCATGATGTTGGCGGGCGCCGTCGCCCTGGCCAGCCGGATCGCCTCCGACGTGTCGGCGATGGCGCGATCGAGATCGCCCTTCGCGCGCCAGATCACCGCGCGGTTGATCAATGGCTGCGGCAATGCCGGGTCGAGCCGGATCGCCGCGTCGATGTCGGCCAGCGCTCCGTCGATATCGCCGTTGCGCTGCTGGGCAAGGGAAGGCGCCGGCCACAGCGCGGCGGCGAGCAGGGTCAGTGTCAGGATCGTGCGGCGCATCAGGTCCCCTTGATTGGCGGTCGCAGTCGTGGATATCGCTTTGTTGCCCCCGGCGCGATGTGGGTTCACGGCTGCTCGGTGGTTCCATAGGGGGGTGGATGGGGTCTTTCCTCGGTGGGCAGATGGTGGTAGGACGTCTCCGCCAGCCGAGGCTGCCCACCGGTATTTCCCATCCTTCCAGTGCTTCCGGCCCGATGAAGAACGACCAGATCCTGAGCCAGATTTCCGACTTCTGCCGCCAGGCCGACATGGCGGAGACGACGTTTGGGCGCCGCGTCGTCAATGACGGCAAGCTGGTGCACCGTCTGCGCGAGGGCAAGCGCATCACCATCGACACCCTGGACCGCATCCAGGCCTATATCGCGGCGTCCACCGGCGCGCTTCCGCCGCCCCGGGGGCTCACGGTTCCGCCGGAGAAGCGCGATCCGCGCAGCAATTTCCGCTTCTTCGAGAACCGCCAGAAATACCTGCTGTTCGTCCACACCTGCAGCGAGAAGCGGGTGATCGCCGAAAGGGTGGCGCTGGAGCTCTCCAGCCTGCACCCGCGCCCGCCGGCGCTGCGGGTGTTCGACGCCGGTGTCGGCGACGGCACCGTGCTGGCGCGGGTAATGCGCGCCATGCACGGCCGCTTTCCCCACATGCCGTTTTATATTGCCGGCAAGGAGTTGAGCCTGGAGGACGTCCGCCTGACGCTCGACAAGGTCCCCGACCGGCTGTTCGAACACCCGGCCACTGTCGTCGTGCTGACCAACATGCACTACGCCGAAGCGCCCTGGCTGACGCCGGCCTCGCCCACTGCGGCCGCCGGCATGATCTGGCACGAGGTCGCCCTGCGCGGGGCGTCTTCCGGCGAATTCGAGACCCAGATCGCTGAACTGGGCCCATTTCTCGAGCAGAACTGGCGGGCCAATATCAGTCCCAAATCGGGCATGCCGATCTATGAGCGGCCCGTGGCGCTGGTCGTGTACCGGGAAGACCACCGGTTCCTGCTTGATTCGATCATCCCAAGGGCTGGCCGGACCGAGGCCAATTTCGACCTGGTGATCGCTTCGCAGCCTTACCGGGCAAAATCCTCTGTGAATTTCCGCGCCAAACGGATCATCGCGCCGCTGGCGCGGGCGTTGCGGGCAGGGGGCCGCTTGATTGGAATCCACTCCCACGGGCACGATCCGGGCCTTGAAATCATCCAGGCGGTCTGGCCGGGAGAAAATCCTTTCGTTGTCAGCCGTCATGAGCTATTGCGCGCGGTAAAATACGAGCTGGGATCGGCAGGGCGCGACCTTAACTTTAATGCCTACGCCGATAACCGTTCCATCTTCCGTTATGATATGGAAGCGCTGCCCAACGAGGTCACCGGCTCGATCGGAACCTCGACGGCCTTTGCAGCGTGGAACGCGGCGGTGTATGTCGCCCAGATTGAAGACGATCGGTTGACGGAAATGACAGAAAGCAGCCGAACCCTCGATGCCACCAGAGAGGTTCTGCGAAGGCATAATGGGCTTTGGTTTTACGACGAATCCTACGTCATTTCGCGCCGTCGCGACTGACATTCCAGGATCCATAACATAGGCAGCCGCCGGCATCCGGCGGAAACAAGGGGTTGGTTGATGCGCGCGTCCTATCTGTTCACCAGCGAGTCGGTTTCCGAGGGTCACCCGGACAAGGTCTGTGACCGGATTTCCGACGAGATCGTCGATTTGTTTTTCCGCGAAGGCCCCAAGGCCGGCATCGACCCCTGGGCGATCCGCGCAGCCTGCGAAACGCTCGCCACCACCAACAAGGTGGTCATCGCCGGTGAAACCCGCGGACCGAAATCGGTCACCAACGACCAGATCGAAAGCGTCGTTCGCGCCGCGATCAAGGACATCGGCTACGAGCAGGAAGGCTTCCACTGGCAGAAGGCCGACATCGAAATCCTGCTGCATCCGCAATCCGCCGACATCGCGCAGGGAGTCGACGCGCTGCAGCCTGGCACCAACAAGGAAGAGGGCGCGGGCGACCAGGGCATCATGTTCGGCTACGCCACCAATGAAACGCCGGACCTGATGCCGGCACCGATTTTCTATGCTCACAAGATCCTGCGGCTGATTTCGGAAGCCCGTCACTCCGGCAAGGAGAAGGTGCTGGGCCCGGACTCCAAGAGCCAGGTCACCGTGCAGTATGAGAACGGCAAGCCGGTCGGCGTGCGCGAAATCGTGGTCTCGCACCAGCATCTCGTCGAGGACATGACCTCGAACCAGGTCCGCGATGTCGTCGAGCCGTATGTCCGCCAGGCGCTGCCGGAGGGCTGGATCAACGGCAAGACCATCTGGCACATCAACCCCACCGGCAAGTTCTTCATCGGCGGACCCGATGGCGACGCCGGCCTCACCGGCCGCAAGATCATCGTCGATACCTATGGCGGCGCAGCCCCGCACGGCGGCGGCGCGTTCTCGGGCAAGGACCCGACCAAGGTGGACCGTTCGGCGGCATACGCCGCGCGCTATGTCGCCAAGAACATCGTGGCCGCCGGCCTTGCCGATCGCTGCACGCTGCAACTCGCCTACGCCATCGGCGTGGCGCGGCCGCTGTCGATCTACATCGACACCCACGGC
>DAIMKE010000663.1:0-4361 GCA_036721875.1 Bradyrhizobium sp.
ATCGCCCGGACCGTTGGACAGGAACACGCCGTCCGGCTTCATCGCCAGGATGTCTTCGGCCGAAGTCGTCGCCGGCACCACTGTGACCTTGCAGCCTTCGCCGGCAAGCAGGCGCAGGATGTTGCGCTTGATGCCGTAGTCGATCGCGACCACGTTGAATTCAGGCTCGGTCTGGCGGCCAAATCCCTTTTCCCAGGCCCACGGCGTCTCGTCCCAGGTGAAGCGCTGGCCGGAGGTCACCATCGGCACCAGGTCCATGCCTTCGAGGCCGGGCCATTCGCGCGCCTCTTCCTTCATGCCGTGCAGGTCGAACTCGCCGCTTCGCGCATGCGCGATCACGGCGTTCGGCATGCCCTTGCTGCGGATCAGCGCGGTCAGTGCACGGGTATCGATGCCGGAGAGGCCGATGATGCCGCGCGCCTTCAGCCACTGGTCGAGATGTTTGGTGGCGCGGTAGTTCGAGGGATCCGATATCGCGGAGCGCAGGATCACCCCGCGCGCTCCCGGCGTCGCCGCCATGTTCACCGTCTCGATATCTTCGTCGTTGGTGCCGACGTTGCCGATATGCGGGAAGGTGAAGGTGATGAGCTGCCCGGCATAGGAGGGATCGGTGAGGATCTCCTCGTAGCCGGTCATCGCGGTGTTGAAGCAGACCTCGCCGACGGCGTGGCCCTCCGCGCCGAGGCCGAAGCCCTCCAGCACGGTGCCATCGGCAAGCACGAGGAGCGCGGTCGGTTTGTGGTCCGGCCAGGCTGAAGCATTGTCAGACGTTGTCATGAGCGCACTTCATAGTCTGCGCACCCCCGCACGTCAAAGCCGGAAAATGACGGATTCACATGCGTTTGCTGCATAATTGATGGCCATTTTCCGGAATTTCAGCGCGTTGTTCGGGCTTTTGGTCGGATCCGCCGGGAATCCCGAGGTTCTTGAAGAACGGCCAAGGCTTTGGTTGTTCTTGGGCGACGAACGGCCTAGATCAGGTTCCTTGCATCCAAAGAGGTAAGGCCATGCTGCGCGACGACATCAACAATGCGGTCAAGGACGCCATGAAGGCCAAGCAGGAGCGCAAGCTCTCCACGCTGCGCATGGTCAATTCGGCCATCAAGAACGCCGACATCGCCGCGCGCGGCGAAGGCAAGCCGCCGCTCTCGGATGCCGATCTGCTTGCCCTGTTCCAGAAGATGATCAAGCAGCGCCAGGAGTCGGTCGAGCTCTACGACAAGGGCGGCCGTGCCGAACTTGCCGCGCAGGAGCGCGAGGAGATCGCGATCATCTCGGCCTACCTGCCGAAGCAGATGTCGGACGACGAGGTGAAAGCCGCGATATCGGCCGCGATCGCCGAGACCGGCGCCGCCGGGATGAAGGACATGGGCAAGGTGATCGGCGTGCTGCGCGCAAAATTCGCCGGCCAGATGGATTTCGGCAAGGCCAGCGGCATGGTGAAGGCGGCGCTGTCGGGCTGATTTTCGGCGACAACAATTCCCTCGTCGTCATGCCCGGGCTTGTCCCGGGCATCCACGTCCTTAAAGTCAAGCAAAAGCAAGAACGTTGATGGCCGCATCAGGTCCGGCCATGACGAAGGACGGAAACGACAAACGCCATGCTCACCGAAGCCGTCACTTATGACGAACTTTACCGCAACTTTCGCTGGGATATTCCCGCGCGCTTCAATATGGCGGTCGCTTGCTGCGATCGTCATGCCGACGGAACGGGCCGGCTGGCACTGATCTATGTCGACGAGGACGGTGCGACGACGCGCACCTCGTTCGACGAAGTCGCGGAGATGTCGCGGCGTTTCGCCAATGTGCTGAAGGCCGATGGCCTTGTGCGGGGCGACCGCGTCGCGGTGTTCCTGTCGCAGTCGCTGGAACTGCCGATCGCGCATTTTGCGGCGTTCCGTTCAGGGATGATCTCGATTCCGCTGTTTGCGCTGTTCGGCGAGGATGCGCTGGAGTTCCGCCTGTCGAATTCGGAAGCCAGGGCCGTCGTCACCGATGCGAGCGGTTGGGAGAAGCTCGTGAAGATCCGCGATCGTCTTCCGGCGCTGGAGCATGTCTATGTCATTGGTCACAGCGCGCCTGAAGGCACGAAGCCGTTCTGGCCAACGCTGCAAACCGCATCGCCGGAATTTATGACTGTCGATACCTCATGCGACGATCCCGCGCTGATCATCTACACGTCAGGCACGACGGGAAATCCAAAGGGCGCGCTGCACGCCCATCGCGTCGTGCTCGGCCATCTGCCCAATGTCGAGATGTGCCACAACTTCCTGCCCAAGCCCGGCGACCTGATGTGGACGCCGGCGGACTGGGCCTGGATCGGCGGACTGATCAATTGCCTGTTCGCGTTCTGGTACCACGGCATTCCCATAGTCGGGCATCGCGCGCGCAAATTCGAGCCGCAGGCGGCGATGACGATGATGGCGGAGCTTTCCATCCGCAACGTGTTCCTGCCGCCGACCGCGCTGAAGCTGATGCGGCAGGCGGACGTAAAGAATCCCGGGTTGAACCTGCGCAGCATCTTCACCGGCGGCGAATCGCTCGGCGGCGAATTGCACGGCTGGGTGCGCGAGACCTTCGGCATCGATGCGCATGAAGTGTTCGGCCAGACCGAATGCAATCTCGTGGTCGGCAGCAACTCCAACCTGTTTCCGATTCGGCCCGGCTCGATGGGCAAGGCGACGCCGGGCTTCGACGTCCGCATCGTCAACGACAAGGGCGAGGAATTGCCGCGCGGCCAGCGAGGTATCATCGGCGTGCGCCAGCCGTGCCCCTGCACCATGATCGAGTACTGGAAGAATCCGGAAGCGACCGCGAAGAAATACGCCGGCGAGTTTCTTTTGACCGGCGATCTCGGCATCCAGGATGAGGACGGCTATTTCTGGTACGGCAGCCGCGAGGACGACGTCATCACCACGGCCGGCTATCGCGTCGGACCGTCGGAGATCGAACATACATTGATGAAGCATCCGGCAGTGGCGATGTCGGCCGTGGTCGGCATTCCCGATCCGATCCGCACCGAATCCATCAAGGCCTGGATCGTGCTTCGCCCGGGCTTTGCGGCGAGCGACGCGCTGGCGCGCGAGATCCAGGAGTTCGTCAAGGTGCAACTCGCCGCCCACGAATATCCGCGCTTCGTCCAGTTCGCCGAAACGCTGCCGATGACGGCAACGGGCAAGGTGATGAGGCGGGAATTGCGGTCACTGGGGTAGAGCAGAGTTCTCTCTGCATCGTCGTCCCGGCGAACGCCGGGACCCATAACCACCGGCCGCAATTATTTTGCGAGGTCGTCGTTGTCTTTCTTTTCCAACAATTGTAGCCGCGGAGTATGGGTCCCGGCGTCCGCCGGGACGACGCGGTGGGTGCGCGACATTTCGCTGCAATCTCACTCAGCCGCCAGCGACGAGCGCAGCACCGCCGCCAGTTCGTGCCGGCGGTAGGGCTTGTTCAATATCCGCACCTCATGGCCTAGCCCGTCAGGCGCTTCGACGGGTTCGGTGTAGCCGGAGGTCAGCAGAACTTTCAAACGGGGCCGCAGGCGCGCAGCCTCCTTCGCCAGTTCCAGCCCGAACATGCCGCCGGGCATCACGACATCCGAGAACAGGAGATCGATCTTCTCCGGCCCGCGCAGGACATCGAGGGCCGCTGGCGCATTGCGCGTAACGATGACGCGGTAGCCCAGCGCCTTCAGTTCGCTCTCGACGTAGTCGCGCACCATGGCGTTGTCCTCGACAACGAGAATGGTCTCATTGGCCGCAGCCGTGGCGCGCTGGCCGACGGACGGCGCGGCAGACGCTTGTGATGCACCGGCGCGGGGGAAGAACAGTCTGACTGCGGTGCCCTGTCCCGGGCCGGAGCGGATCTGCATCGCGCCGCCGGATTGCTGGGCGAACCCGTAGACCATGCTCAGGCCAAGGCCGGTGCCCTTGCCGACCTCCTTGGTCGTGAAGAACGGCTCGAAGGCGCGGCCGGCGACCTCGGCGGACATGCCGCTGCCGGTATCGGTGACCGCGACCATGACGTAGTCGCCGGGCCGGGCGTCGCCATTTACGTCCACGTCGGATTCACCGAGCGAGGTGTTTCGGACCTCGACCGTCAGCTTGCCGCCCGATGGCATGGCGTCGCGCGCGTTGAGCACAAGGTTGAGCAGGGCGGACGCCAGTTGGCCGGGATCGACGCTGGCGAGCCACAGGCCTCGGTCGATCTGGAATTCGCACTCGACATGTTCGCCCAGCGTCCGCCGCAGCAATTGTTCCATGCCGACGATCTTCTGGCCGATGTCGATGTCCTTGGGCATCAGGGGCTGCTTGCGGGCGAAGGCGAGCAGGCTGCGCGTCAGGTCGGAGCCGCGTTCGGCGGCGG
>DAIMKE010000664.1:0-4356 GCA_036721875.1 Bradyrhizobium sp.
GAGCGACGGCCACGAGCCGATAATCTCGGCGAAGACCGGCCTGATCATCGATCCCGGCTCAAGGCCGGGACGACGGGGAGATATTGACCTTCGCTTCCCAATCGGATTGCCTCTGGCGCAACCACAATCCTTCCGGGAAGCAACGCCAGGAAAACCGCCATGTCCTTTGTGCTGGCCATCGATCAGGGCACCACGTCCTCGCGCGCCATTGTTTTTCGCAGCGACATCTCCATCGCCGCCACGGCGCAGCAGGAATTCCCGCAGCATTTTCCGGCCTCCGGCTGGGTCGAGCACGAGCCGGAGGACATCTGGACCTCGACGGTCAGGGTTTGCTGCGAGGCGCTGGAAAAGGCGGATGTGAGCGCAAAGGACATCGCCGCAATCGGGATCACCAACCAGCGCGAGACCACGGTGGTGTGGGACCGCGCGACGGGGAAGGCCGTGCACCGCGCCATCGTCTGGCAGGACCGTCGCACCGCCGATATCTGCGCCAGACTAAAGAGCGACGGCCACGAGCCGATAATCTCGGCGAAGACCGGCCTGATCATCGATCCCTATTTCTCCGGCACCAAAGTCGCATGGATCCTCGACCACGTGCCGGGCGCACGCGAACGCGCCGACCGCGGTGAACTGATGTTCGGCACCGTCGATTGCTATCTGCTGTGGCGGCTGACCGGCGGCAGGGTTCACGCTACCGACGCGACGAATGCTTCGCGCACGCTGTTGTTCAACATCCACACCGGTGCGTGGGACGACGACCTCCTGAAGCTGCTGCGCGTGCCGCGCTCGATGCTGCCCGAGGTGAAGGACTCCTCCGCCAGATTCGGCGATAGCGACCCAAGCCTGTTCGGCGGCCCGATCGCTATCTCCGGCATCGCCGGCGACCAGCAGGCCGCGACCATCGGTCAGGCCTGCTTCGAACCCGGCATGATCAAGTCGACCTACGGCACCGGCTGTTTCGCGCTGCTCAACACCGGCACCACGCCGGTGGCCTCGAAGAACAAGCTGCTCACCACCATCGCCTATCAATTGAATGGCAAGCGCACCTACGCGCTGGAAGGCTCGATCTTCGTCGCAGGAAGCGCCGTGCAGTGGCTGCGCGATGGGCTCGGCATCATCAAGCAGGCGTCGGAGACCGGCCCGCTCGCCGACAGATCCGATTCCATGCAGAGCGTCTATCTGGTGCCGGCCTTCGTCGGCCTCGGCGCCCCCTACTGGAATCCGCGCGTGCGCGGCGCGCTGTTTGGTCTTCCCCGCAACACCGGCCCGGCCGAACTGGCGCATGCGGCGCTGGAGAGCGTCTGTTACCAGACCTACGACCTCCGCGAGGCGATGCGGGCCGACTGGCCGGGAGAGAAGGCCGCCAACGTGCTCCGCGTCGATGGCGGCATGACCGCCTCCGACTGGACCATGCAGCGGCTCGCCGATCTCCTCGACGCGCCGGTCGATCGGCCCGTGATCCAGGAAACGACGGCGCTCGGCGCCGCCTATCTCGCCGGACTGAACGCCGGCGTCTATCCGGAGCCTGCCAAGTTCGCCGACAACTGGCGGCTGGAGCACCGCTTCAGGCCGACGATGAGCGCGGCGACGCGGGAGCGGAAGTTGGCGGGCTGGGCACGTGCGGTGAAAGGCGTGCTGGCGAGCGACGAAGGGGAGGGGTAATTTCCCTCGTCATCGTCGGGCTCGACCCGGCAATCCACGTCTTTCGAGAGAGCTGAATGATCCTGCCCGACGGCTACTCCGACGTTCCCGACGGCAAGATCGCCGCCGTCACCACGCATCTGGAGATGACCGCGCGCCCCGCGCCGCGTTCCGATCCTGCCGGTGCGTGGACGCTGCGGCGGGTAGATGCTCCCACACTCGACTGGTACCGCGATCTCTATGGCCGCGTCGGCGGGCCATGGCTGTGGGTCTCGCGGATAAAGATGCCCGACGCCGAATTGGCCGCGATCATTCAATCGCCGCTGATGGAGGTCTACGCGCTCGCGTATGAAGGCCGCGACGAAGGCCTGCTCGAACTGGATTTCCGCGAACCCGGGCAATGCGAAATCGTCTCCTTCGGGCTCACCGAAAAACTCGTCGGCACCGGCGCCGGCCGCTGGCTGATGAACCGCGCGCTGGAGATCGCATGGTCGCGCCCGGTCACGCGCCTCTGGCTGCACACCTGCACCTTCGATCACCCCGCTGCGCTCGCCTTCTACCAGCGCTCGGGCTTTCGTCCATTCCGGCGGCAGGTC
This sequence comes from Bradyrhizobium sp., assembly GCA_036721875.1. Classification (GTDB taxonomy): domain Bacteria; phylum Pseudomonadota; class Alphaproteobacteria; order Rhizobiales; family Xanthobacteraceae; genus Bradyrhizobium. The sequence continues at coordinate 2,238 of DAIMKE010000664.1, forward strand.
GAAGTGGTCACCGATCCGCGGCTCGATGAAACCGTGCCGCGCGATGTCGCAAGGCACGTGCCGATCATTGAGTGATGAGGCGAAGCCGACTTCGTGGGGTTAGGCGATTGCTCGAAGCGATTAGGTCCAGCAAGCGCTCCCGCCATGCCTCGCCACATGCCTATAGAAGACACGATCAATGCAGCGCACCAAACGCTCAATGTCTCGAATATTCCTTTTGACATCCGCGAGAGTGAGATCAGGGGGTGCCGAATGTGCGAGGGCCGTTCGGTAGCTCTGAAAGCTTTCGACAAGCACTTCTGTGTCCCCTCGTAGCAACCGATTCATTTGCGCTTCGAAGTCACTGACTCCAACACGGAAAAATAATCTCTTGAGGTTTCTAAAGGAAGGGTACGCGGTCTTATCATGAAGCATTTTCCCGTCGAAATAGTGGGGCAATGGGAAGTTGATGTCAAAAACTGGCCATGCCAAATATTCGCGAGGAATATTCTTCAGAAGAACGGCCTCATCACCTGTAAAGAGATAGTTGGAAAAGTGCCGTTGGAATCTATTGGAAAGCAAGAACCCACGTGGCAAGTCAGGAAGATCGCTGCCTTTGTTCTGGGTCTTCAGTGCAAAAACCCAACCTTCAATTAGGAGTTTCAGGTAAACTTCGAGAGCGGCGCTCGTTTGAAATATTGCACATTGGAAAACCATGCTCCTGATTGCAGCGCGCTCATTCGGAAGGCGGTGCGCATTCACTGACTCATTAACTAGGGTATTTGTCCTAAATTCGAAATCTTTGCGATGGGCGCTTTTAACATATGGCATTAGAAGCCGTCCAAAAACGCTTTATAGCTATCGATCCTAGTCTTAACAGCTAGTTCGTCGCTAGTAGCTTGTCGGATGCTGGCAAAGAACTTCTCGTCAGCAAAGAGTTTGAGTGCTTCTTTTTTCAGTGTCTTTGGATTGTAACTTCCGCTGATGACTTTCTGGTTAGTTGTTTCCGAAAATGCGATCATCTGCGCATCAAAAAGCGCCGAGTTGAAATTGCCAACAGCATGAAACGTTTCATCGAAGATACGAAAAGCAACGGTACCAAATGCGAAGGATACTCTTGTCAGAGTGGTGCTGAATTCACTGGTCCATTTGTCAATCTCGGAAGGTGTTATGTGTCTATGTGTAGCGCTAAATTGATCTAGAAAGCTGGAGAGTGGTTTCTCGTATGACGCGCGGTCAAACCGGAATGCAAAGTATCTCAGAACGAGCTCGGCACCCTTCATCCGCTTGTCGCCGCGGAAGCCGGTAACCTGTTTCCAAATGTCACGTTTGACGAGCTCGTCGATGCGAGCCATCAGTAATCCGTGATTTAGGCCGTGGCGCAATTCTTGCGCATTCAGTTTAACTGAGCCGGTGTTTAGTCGTTCGAAAACGTCGAATTTGATCTGAGGATGAGTATCTTTGAGGATCGTGATGCAACGAATTGTTCGGTTATTTATATGATCGCGGAATCTTGGATCAAGGCTCGTCCAGCTTTGTCCGTTCAATTCGGGATAAGTTGTCAAACCTTGCAGTTCGAAGGCGTCATTTAAGAAGAGCTTAATCGTTAGAAGTCTTTGATTGCCGTCAATTACGATGAGCTTGTTGTCCGAGCTTTGGCTGAAATAGACGACAGGGATCGGGCATTGAATAATTAGCGACTCTATCAGACGAGAGGCTTGGGTTCGGGTCCAGACGTAGCCTCGCTGAAATTCGGGGACTTCGATTTTGCCCGATGTCAGATATTGATGGAGAGAGGATACGGTGAGATCTGCCGTCTCGGTATGAAGGCGACGTTGCTCCGGCGGAATATTCTTTAGCTCGATCTCTTCCGCCTCTTTCACGATGGGGAAGAGCTTATCTGCGAGGGATTTTTGCGTTTCCACCATCTGTCCTCAAAGAGTTTTCCGGGGTCCTAACACGTATAGGTTGCTATAATTGCTGAGATTGTCGATGATTTCAATGGATTAGAGGTGCTTCAATAGGCGGATGCTCGGGGGCTTAAAACACCTCTTGCTTCGCCCGCGCTAGCGAAAACCCGCGGCGGTCGGTGTTGAAGCAGGTGATGCCCGTCTGCTCCGTCTTGCACGTAAACCCGCCG
>DAIMKE010000665.1:0-4348 GCA_036721875.1 Bradyrhizobium sp.
CCGGAGCGCAGCCGTCGCACAAGCGATATTCATAACCATGCCAGGGGCAGACCACGCAGCCGTTGCGGATGCGCCCCTCGCCGAGTGGTCCGTTCTGATGGGCGCAGAGATTGCTGATGGCTGCGATACCGCGTCCGTCGCGGAAAATCGCGACCGATTCACCATGGCTCAAGGAAATGACCAGGCCACGCCCTTCGACCAGCTCGGCGACCGGGCCGACCACGACCCAGGCTGGATCGTCGGTTCCAGTCGTGGCCTGCCGATCCCTGGCTCGCTCGCGCCAGGCCGCTGCCAGATGCAGGCCGACCAGCGCCGCCGCGCTCGCGCCGACCAGCAGCGGGAGGCCAGTATCGCGCGCGTCCTGCAGCGCCCCGAAAGCGACATGCGCCACCACCAGGCCATAGGCCCCGTAGACGGCCATATGGATCGCCTTCCAGACCGGCGGCGACAGGAAGTTCAGCCAGAAATCATGGCTCGTCGCGGCCAGTAACAGCAGGATCGCGAAAGCCAGAAAGCCGAAGGGGATAAACGGGAACCCGCGCAGATCGCCATAGCTCGCATCGGTTGAAAACAACGCGACCCAAGGGTCGAGAGGGCTAAAGGCAAAGTACCAGTTCAACACCGCCAGCAGGTGCGCGGCGGCGATGGTACAAGTGATCACGCCGAAATGCCGGCGGTTGTAGAGTAGTGGCAGGAAGCGCGTATCGAGCCGGGCGAGCGGCCCGATCATGAGGACCAGGCTCAGCAGGATAAAGGCGCAACTGCCATAGGCCTTGATCGCGAGAGACTGGTCGTCGAGCAGCGTTCCGGGCGCACGCACACGGGGCGCGAACCGGAGAAAACACAGCAGATAGATAGCCACGCCCGCGAGCAGCACGGCGTCATAAACAATCTTGCTGCGCGTCCAGCCGACGGGATGATAAGCGACGCTCATGCGAGGCCGCCATGTTGCAACACGCTCAACCGCTGCGAGGGCTGCTCGGGCAGCTTGTGCTGACGCAGTGACCACGCGGTTGCGAGGACCAGCGGCAGGATCAGCGCCAGCGCCGTCCAGATCACCGTGTGCATCCGCTTATGGGCTTGCCGCATCGGCGTCAGACTTTCGACCGGTAAGTTGCCGCCCAGCGCAGCAGGACATAGGGCCAGAGAAGCGCCAGTCCCGGGAGCAGCAGCGGCCGGAAGCCGTAGGCGCCGCGGGCCGAGGAGTCCAGCCGCTCGATCCCGAAGAGCAGGAAGGCGAGGCCAACGATCGCGCCTGTGGCGAACCAGGCCTGACCAAGGGCGACGATGAACTGAGCGGCGATCATGCTGGTCTGCCTTAGCGCTTTTTCGCCGTCGCCGCGTCGCCTGCGCGCAGCAGGCTGGTCTGGGCGTGCTCGGCTGCGTCAGGATCGAGCAAGTCGAAGACGCGCGCTCCGGTCTCATCCTGCATCGGCTCGAGCCAGGGACTGGAGCTGAGCACCATTTTGGCATCGCTCAAGCCTTTAGCCCAGCGCGCCGCCATGGTGGTTGGACCGAATTCATAATCCTTCGCCTGACCCTGCGGTTCGTCGGGTCGGTAGCTCAGCCGGACGATGTCCATCCGCGTCACGCAGCCGAAGGCGTAGAGCCATTGCGCCTCCTTGCTCGCGCGCAGCTCCTCTGGGAGCTTTTCGAGGAGGCTGTTGATGGTGTGACGCACGTCGTGAATGACGCGATACATGTCGGTCGCGGTGCGGGTGCGGCTCGAATAGCGGATATCCTTCTCGCGTTCGATGGCGCTGTCGAGGTCATGCGGCAAAGGCCCCGCGGCGTTGAACAGATCGACCTGGAAGGTCAGCCGGCTGCGCCGCGGCACGTAGTCGAGCACATATTGCAGCGGCGTATTGGAGACCAGTCCGCCATCCCAATAGTGCTCGCCGTCGATCTCGACCGGCGGAAAACCCGGCGGCAGCGCCCCGCTCGCCATGACGTGCTCGGGCCTGATCGTGATCTCGCGGCTGTCGAAATAGGCGAAGTCGCCGCTACGGACATTGGCGGCCCCCACGCTGAAGCGGGTCTCGCCAGTGTTGATCCGGTCGAAATCGACGAATTTCTCAAGTGTACTGCGCAACGCGCCGGTGTCGTAAAAGCTGAGCGGCGTGCCGAACCAGTCGCTCATCGGCCGGGGCGCGAAAAACCCCGGCTGCCCGAAAAGCAGGGCGCTGGCGGCATGCCAGCGCCGATCGGCGGCGGCTGGAAAGGGCGGAAACGCCAAACCCGCCGGCTTCGTGACGCCATCCCAGAACTGGTGCAGCTTTTCGACCCGGTGCTCAGGCGCGTTGCCGGCGATGATCGCACCGTTTATGGCGCCAATAGAGATGCCAGCGACCCAGTCGGGCAGATAACCAGAGGCCGCCAGCCCCTCATAGACGCCAGCCTGGTAGCTGCCGAGCGCCCCGCCGCCCTGCAGCACAAGGCCGATCTTTTTATCGTAGGCATCAGGCTTGGGTTTGGTCAAAATCTTGCCTCACATCAGTATATGCGGATTTTTTAAGGAACCTCCTACCAGAGCCATGTGACGTTTCAGGTCGAGACCTCCGCGTCGCTCACAACGCGATCACAGCAGCGCAGCTGTCGATGAAGGTTTCTCGGCCGAAATCGATATGGTTCAGTTCGGGTTCTCTTCCGTGGTGAAAAGAGCCGCCACCCGCCAGCCCTGTGGCGTCTTGACGCAAAGGACGTTGACCAGAAAATCGATCGTCTTTGCGTCTGCCTTTGGCCCCAGGGTCAGGCGTAAGGGCTGATAGAGAAACGCGCTGACAGGGCTGACCTCCACCACACGGGATCGCGTTTTGTCTGGCGTCACCGACCAGATTTCAGCTTGCTGAAAGGCGCTCATGCGCTCGATCAGCGCATCGCGGCCCCAGAAGGCCTTGCCATCGCTGATCCAGACAAATCCGGGCGATTCCCACAGCGTGTCACGAACACGCACCAGATCACGCGCGTTCTGTGCGGTCAGGAACGTATCGTAGAGCCCTTTGATATCGGCTTCGAGCTGCGTCTCGCCGCGGACATGGCCGCTAAGGCCCAGACTCAAAACAACGATCACGATCAGTTTCTGGAGCATCACGTCCTCTTGCACGGATCAAAAACCGGCATCGGCCAAACTTTGCTGCGGCATCTCTATCGGCGTCGCCGGTGCTCGGCGCTAATGCTGAAAAGCTCTGCTTTCGATGCCGCTTCGCTATGGTGGGCGCCCCAGATCAAAGGCCACAATCGTCGCCAAGCACGCCACAGCCATCCCGCAAACAGCTACGACCGGCGTTTGCAGGTCACTAGACTAGCGCTGCGATCCTTTCCGCCTGCGTTGGTGCTTCTTTCGATTTTGGTCACATAGTCAGCAGCTATCGAAAGCAAAGGAATTCGGCATTTCCGCATCGCAGCCGCAACCTCGATCCTGTCACTGCTGGATCGGATCGAGCCATCCGGCCATGATGAGGAGATTTTCGATGATTCCCAAGTTTTCGCGCCGCGACGCCCTGCGCGCGGCCACCGCAGGCGCAGCGGTGTCGCTCATCGGTGCGCAGGCCGCCGAAGCCGCCGGCTGCAACGAGACGAGCAAACTCGCCAAGCCTCGCGACCTCGCCAACATTCCGGAAAAATTCCTGAAGCGGCAGACGCTGTCGGAAGTGCATCTCGAAAAATGGCGCGGCGTCGGCAACCTGTTCCTGCGGATGCGCCGTCTGACGATCGCACCTGGAGGTTTCGTCCCGACCCATTATCACGACGACCGTCCCTCGATCGTCTACATGCTCAAGGGCGAACTGTGGGAGCACAATTCGTTCTGCTCAGAGCCGATCGTGCATCGCGAGGGCGACTGGACCGCCGAGTTTGGTCCTTTCGTCGGACACTGGTGGGAGAACAGGACGAACAGTGAGGCGATCGTTCTCTCTGCGGACGTCATTCCGCCGGAGTACAAGGACATGGCCGATATGGACATGTAGTCCCGGCGTTGTCGGCATCGGGATGCGACCTCACTTGGCGGCAAGGGCGGGCCCGGTCACGGCGGTTCTCATCGCCAGCCTGCCGGGCCTCACGGCCTGCCCGGCCGGCGAGCGTCGGGGGTCTCAGAAGCGGTGGCACCTCAGGGATGCAGCCGCATCATTTGCCGCCGAAACTCAAACGGATCAACGCCCCGAAGCCGCCAGAACCGGACGCCCCAGAAGCAATTCCAGGGGCATCAACAAATTATTGACAGTACCAGAAGGATCTATGGGTAATACATCAGCCGGATATGCGATCCATATATCATAGAATTACCTGTCAAATCTGAATACATAAAGAATTTAATTCAAAATTTACTGTACACGAATGTTCAAACCTGGCG
>DAIMKE010000666.1:0-4345 GCA_036721875.1 Bradyrhizobium sp.
GAAGGTCTCCGGCGGCGAGAAGCCGATGCTGTTTCTGGACGCGGCACATGCGCGGAGCATTCAGGGGCCGGCGACCATGGACGGCATCGGACCGACGCAAGGCTGGGAAATCTACTGGATGGAAGTCGACGTCAAGCGCCGGCGCGGCGCGCCGTGGGCGGCGCCGGTGCCGAGCGAGATCGCCGGCAAGATCCGGCATCTGTCGGCGGCTGAGTGATGCTCTCTCCCCCGTCATTGCGAGCGCAGCGAAGCAATCCATTTCTCCGCTTGCTCCACGATGGATTGCTTCGTCGCTTCGCTCCCTTGCGCAAACGCTTCGCGTTTGTCGCAGGCAATGACGACGGTGGGCTGAATGGGAGAATGACGCGTTGAGTTTCGTCGAACGTCACAGCCTCTGGTCGAAAGAACAGCAGGACGCCGCCAGCCGCCTGCGTAGAATCGTCGAAGAGAAAAATCTCGAAGTCATCCGGCTTTCATTCCCCGACCAGCACGGCATTCTGCGCGGCAAGACGCTGATCGCCAGCGAGGCGATTGCCTCCCTCGAAAGCGGCTGCTCCATCACGACCACGATGCTGGCCAAGGACACGTCGCACAAGACGGTGTTTCCGGTGTTCACGTCCGGCGGCGGCTTTGGCATGAAGGAGATGGAGGGGGCCGCCGACGTGCTGATGGTGGCCGACCCGACCACCTTTCGCGTGCTGCCATGGGCGCCGACGACGGGATGGGCGCTGTGCGATCTCTACTTCAACGACGGCCGCCCGGTGCCGTTCGCGACGCGGCATCTCTATCGCAAGGTGATCGATCAACTGGGAAGCCGTGGCTACGATTTCGTCGCCGGGCTAGAGGTCGAATTCCACCTGTTCAAGCTCGAAGACGCCCACATGGCGCCGGAAGACGCAGGGCAGCCAGGGCGTCCGCCCTCCGTCAGCCTGCTCTCGCAAGGTTATCAATATCTGACCGAGCAGCGCTTCGACCAGATGGAGCCGGCGCTGGAAATCATCCGCCGCGACGTGCTGGCGCTCGGCCTGCCGCTGCGCTCGGTCGAGGTCGAGTTCGGCCCGAGCCAATGCGAATTCACCTTTGCACCGACCAGGGGACTTTCGCCCGCCGATAACATGGTGTTGTTTCGCAGCGCCGTAAAGCAGATCGCGCGACGGCATGGTTTTCACGCCACCTTCATGTGCCGGCCGAAACTGCCCAATGTATTTGCGTCCGGCTGGCACCTGCATCAATCGCTGGTGTCGCGCGCCGATGGCGTGAACGCGTTCATGGCCAGCAACGAGGGTGAGGCGCTGAGCCCGTTCGGGCGCGCCTATCTCGCCGGCCTCCTGGAGCACGCGCGCGCCTCGACCGTGTTCACGACGCCGACCATCAACGGCTACAAGCGCTACCGCTCCTACTCGCTGGCGCCCGACCGCGCGATCTGGGGCCGCGACAACCGCGGCGTCATGATCCGCGTTCTGGGCAGCGCGGGTGATGTCGCGACGCGGCTGGAGAACCGGATCGGCGAGCCGGCGGCAAACCCGTATCTCTACATGGCCTCGCAGATTCTCTCAGGACTAGACGGCGTCGACCGCAAGCTTGATCCGGGGCCGTCGGCGGATACGCCGTATGAGACGAAGGCGGCGCTTTTGCCGAAGAGTCTGCGCGAAGCGGTGTTCGCGCTGAACGACGATCCGTTCTTCCGGCAGGCGCTGGGCGCGGAGTTCGTGGATTACTATGTCCACATCAAGAACGCGGAGATCGAACGGTTTCAGGCCGAGGTGTCGGACTGGGAGCACCGCGAATATTTCGAGATGTTTTGAGCGTTGTCCGGCCTGCTTTTGTCAGGCGCGTGCACCCTCCCCGACGACGAGGCGCTTTCATCAAGCCCTATTTTTCATGAGCCCGCGCCGGCAGCGATCGCCGACGCTTCCGCAGCGGCCCGCTGCATGCTCGACGACATTTCCGAGGTAACGGTGCTTTGCTCCTCCACCGCCGCGGCAGTGGACGTGACATATTCGCAAACGCTCTGGATTTCCGTCTTTATTGCGTTCAGTGCGCTCACGACCTCGTCGGATATCGAGTTCAAGCCGCCGATCTCTATGCCGATCTTGTCGGTGGCCTGCTTGGCCTGGTTGGCGAGATTCTTGACCTCCGCCGCGACGACGGCAAAACCTCTCCCGGCTTCGCCCGCACGTGCCGATTCGATCGTCGCATTCAGCGCCAACAGATTGATCTGACCGGTGATGTCGCCGATCATCTCGACGATGCCGCTCATGGCCTGCGTGGCATCACTGAGCCGCTTGGCCTGCGAATCGGCGGAAGCGACCCGGTCGGCTGCGCCCACCGCGGTCTCTTTCGACTTGACCATCGCCTCGGAAATCTCGCGCACCGAGGCGTTAAGCTCCTCGGCGCCTGCCGCGACCGATTCCATCATGCCGCGGACGCGCTCATTGCCCATTCGGACCAGCACCTGCCTGGTGATGTCGCTGGCATATTTCACGACCTTGAACGGCTTGCCGTTGAGATCGAGGATCGGATTGTAGGACGCCTGGATCCAGACCTCCTTGCCACCCTTGCCGATTCGCTTGAATTCACCGGCCTGGAACTCGCCGCGATTCAGCGCCGCCCAGAATTCGCGATAGGCCGGGGTATCCCGCTCCGCCGGCGCGACGAACATGCTGTGATGCCGGCCAGCGATCTCGCTCAGCGAATAGCCGAGAGCCTGCTGAAAATTGTGGTTGGCGGTGAGAATGGAGCCGTCGAGATTGAACTCGATCACGGCCTGCGACTTTGCGATCGCTTCGATCTGGCCCGACAGGTCGGCATTGCGTAATTTCTGCTCGGTAACGTCGATGGCGAACTTGACGACTTTCGCAGGCTTGCCCTTTTCATCGAATACCGGATTGTATGAGGCTTGGATCCAGACCTCCTTGCCGCCCTTGCCGATCCGCTTGTACTCAGCCGCCTGGTATTCGCCTCGATTAAGCGCAGCCCAGAACTCGCGGTAGGCGGCGCTGTCCCGCTCCTTTTGTTCGACGAACATGCTGTGATGCTTGCCCTGGATTTCGCCGAGCGAATAGCCGAGCGTCTTCAGGAAGTTCTCGTTGGCGTTGACGATGGTGCCATCGAGCTTGAATTCGATCACGGCCTGCGACCGGCTGGCGGCGGCGACCTGCCCGGCATAATCGAGATTCTGCAGGCGAATACTGGCGTCGGCCCATTCGACAACCGTGCCAGCGCGGCTGCCATCGGCCTTCTTCAGCGGCGTCGCCACCAGATCGAAACTCCATTTCCCGATCTTGATGGTCGCGCGATGCACCGAACTGAGCGACTGCAGCATCTGCCGCTGATGGCTCGGGTTCTTGTGGAAGACGTCGATATTGGTCCCGATCAGGGTATCGACGCTGAATTTTGGCAAGTCCTTCTTCAGATCAGCCTCGGCCTCCCGCAGCAGCGTCTTCACCGCTTCGTTCATGTAGACGATGTTGAGGTCGGTATCGGCGATCATGACGTTGGCGCTGATCGCTCTGGTAGCTATCAGTGCCAATGAATCGGAATCGGACTTGCGGCGAAACATCGAGGCCTCCAATGGAGCGTTACCTCGCCATTTCGTAACATCGCGTCTAAAACGGAGTTAATTTAGTGTTCCGTACAATCACGGACCGCTGGATCGCCGTATAGTCACGCCCAGACTGCGGAGGCCCGGGGCCGCCCACTTAACGTAGCCGCGCCACCCACCTTTCGTCGCACCCCGACGATCTGCGAATTTCACTCAGATCCCCAGATAGCGGTGTTGCAATTCCGGCTCCGCGATCAATTGCTCCGACGTGCCGCTCCACACCGTGCGCCCACGCTCGATGATATAGTGGCGGTCGGCGATCTTCGCGAGGTTGGCGACATTCTTGTCGATGACGAGCACGGACTGCCCGCGGCCTTTCAGCATCGACAGGCAGTTCCAGATTTCCTCGCGGATCAGGGGCGCGAGGCCTTCGGTGGCTTCGTCGAGAATTAGCAGTTTCGGGTTGGTCATCAGCGCGCGGCCGATCGCCAGCATCTGCTGCTCGCCGCCGGACAGCGTGACGCCCATGTTGTTGCCGCGCTCGGCGAGCCGCGGGAACAGCCCGTGGATTTTGTCGATGGTCCAGGGATCGGAATTGCCGGCGCGATTGCCGGAGGCAGCGACGAGATTTTCGTACACGGTCAGGTTCGGAAAGATCTGGCGGCCTTCCGGCACGAGACCGATGCCGAGCTTTGCGATCCTGTACGACGGCAGGCTGCGCACCTTCTCGCCGGCGAAGCGGATGGTTCCGGCGCGCGCCGGCGTCAGGCCCATGATGGAGCGGATGGTGGTGGTCTTGCC
>DAIMKE010000667.1:0-4333 GCA_036721875.1 Bradyrhizobium sp.
CGGCCCGTCGGTGACGATCAAGACCCACCACAATGTCGGTGGCCTGCCCGAACGCATGAACATGAAGCTGGTCGAGCCGCTGCGCGAGCTGTTCAAGGACGAGGTCCGCGCGCTGGGTCGCGAGCTGGGGCTGCCCGACATCTTCGTCGGGCGGCACCCGTTTCCGGGGCCCGGCCTGGCCATCCGCATCCCCGGCGAAGTCACCAAGGCGCGCTGCGACATCCTGCGCAAGGCGGATGCGATCTATCTGGAGGAAATCCGCAATGCCGGGCTGTACGATGCGATCTGGCAGGCATTTGCGGTGCTGCTGCCGGTGCGCAGCGTCGGCGTGATGGGCGACGGGCGCACGTACGACAATGTGCTGGCGCTGCGTGCCGTGACCAGCACCGACGGGATGACGGCGGAGGCTTTCAGCTTTCCCGGAGACTTCCTGCCCCGCGTCGCGACGCGCATCATCAACGAAGTTCGCGGCATCAACCGCGTCACCTACGACTATACGAGCAAGCCGCCCGGCACGATCGAGTGGGAATGATTTTTGCCCATCCGGGCGTATCCAAAAATACGCCACGATGCGATATAAGTGACTGAAATATATAAATAAATATCTCGGAATCTTTCGGCATCTATCGCTGGGTTAGCCTCCGGAATGACGGTATGGTTGACGGTATGGCGCATCTTGTCTCAGTCGAAAATCGCATATACCGTCAGGGCTAAGAGAGCTTTTGACGGTATATTTTTCGGCGTAATGCTATGTAAACGCATGGAAAATACCAATCAGAAGGGCCGTTTTTGGCCTGACGGTATAATTGGGCGCTCTCCGGCATATTTTGACCAACCTGGAGGGTGTGGATGTTGACCGACGCCGTCATTAAGACACTGAAACCGAAAGAGAAATTATACAAGATCGTGGACCGTGACGGTATGTATGTCGTGGTCCAGCCCTCGGGCGCGATCGTCTTCCGCCTGGACTACCGACTGAACGGCCGCCGGGAGACGTTGACGCTGGGGCGCTACGGTCCCGCTGGGCTCTCCCTGGCTGGGGCGCGTGAGAAGGTGGTCGATGCTCGACGCGCCATTTCGGAGGGCCGCTCGCCGGCGCAGGAAAAGCAGCGCGAGAAGCGTCGCCTCCAGGAGGCGAAGAGCTTTGGCCAGTTCGGTGAGCGCTGGCTTCAGGAAGCGCGAATGGCGGACAGCACGCGCGCCATGCGTCGATCAATCTTTGAGCGCGACATTCTTCCGGCGTTTCGCAACCGTCTGCTGCCGGAGATCCTGCCGGAGGATCTGCGCGGGCTGTGTGCGAAGGTGAAGGAGCGTGGAGCTCCGGCAACGGCGGTCCACGTCAGGGACATCGTGAAGCTGGTCTTCGCCTTCGCCATTCTGCATGGCGAGAAGGTCGCTAACCCGGCCGACGAAGTTGGCCCGGCGTCGATCGCGACCTTCGTGCCGAAGGACCGATCCCTGTCTCCGGCGGAGATCCGCATCATGCTCAGCCAGATCGAGCATGTGGCGACGCTGCCGACGATCCGGCTCGGGATAAAGCTGATCCTGCTGTCGATGGTACGAAAGAGCGAATTGCAGGACGCGGTTTGGGATGAGGTCGATTTCGAGAACGCCGTCTGGTCGATTCCCAAGGAGCGGATGAAGCGCTCGAAAGCGCACAACGTCTATCTGTCTCAGCAGATGCTCGACATCTTCATCGCTCTCAAGACCTGCGCCGGCAATTCCAAATACGTCCTGCCGTCGCGCTACGACGCCGACGCGCCCATGTCGCGGGCGACGTTCAACCGGATCACGACGGCGGTGGTGGAGCGAGCCAAGAAGGAAGGGCTGCCGCTGGAATCCTTTACGGTTCACGATCTTCGGCGCACCGGATCGACCCTGCTGAACGAGTTGGGCTTCAATAGCGACTGGATCGAGAAGTGTCTGGCGCATGAGGACGGGCGATCCTCACGAGGCATCTACAACAAGGCGGAATACGAGCATCAGCGCCGGCATATGATGCAGGAATGGTCCAACTTGGTGGACGCCTGGGTTGCCGGCCAAAAATACACGCCGACCCTCTACCCGCCGACGATGGACCTGCTTACGCCCGAGCCGGATGTTTGATGGGGCGGGTCTTGCGGAGCTGGACGTCCGGAATGGGCGCACGCTTCACCGCCTTGGCGCGTGACGCACGTCGCCGTTCTTCCAACCAGGCTTCGACCTCGGTTAGATCCCAGACCACGCAGCGGGACGTGAGATAGAAGCGCTGGGGAAATTCGCCGCGCTGTTCCATGTCATAGATCGTGGTGTCGGCGAGAGGGACCATTTCCCGGAGTTGATGTCGTCGGATGGTGCGCTTCATGGTGGGTTCGACTTGCTGCCTCATTCCAAATTCCTTCAGCCGCTTACTGAGAGGATAGAAGGCGATAGATGACGCGGAATGGAAGCTAGAATCGATGGGCGTAGAACTGCGTCGTATTCCAGCGCGCAAATCGGATAAGCCTGAAGAGCACGGCGACAGCAACTCTCCCCGGCAGTCGTGCAGCGACTGGCAATCGGTTAAGGTGATGGCCGCGCATTCTGATCATCGACCCAAGTATCGAGCATGCTGCTGCTCCCCGTTACGCATCGGCCTGCGGCCAGCGCAGTTTCCCACGGCCGACGCGCAGGGCGTCCACGAGCCTGGTATTGCCGGGCAACCGACCAGAAAAGAGGCTAGGCTTGGGATCAACGGCGGGCTTCTTGAACGCGGCGACCCGTTGGTAGTCGGGTGTCGCCAGCCAAGTCCGCCCGTCACCTTCATCGGTGACGATCCTGTAGAGGCCGGCGGGCGGGGCGGCCGCGATCTCGAGCAGGCGCTTATGGTGTTCGACCGACCACTTCTGAATGCCGCCGCTGAGGGCTTCGGTGCGGAAGCGCGCCCATAGCGCGGCGGTGTCGGGTGTGGGCCAGTCGCCGGCGTCGGTATAAGCTGTGATCTCGTCGGATTCGAGCCAGGCCCGCATCTCGGCGGGCGTAACAAAGACAGGCTTGGCATCCTCGATCGCCGCCATGGAAGCGCGGCGGGATGGAAGACCCGCCCGGATTAGCATCGACATCATGAATTGCGGAACGCCGGTTTCGACTGCCGCTGCGGCGCCGCCGGCCACCGTCTCCGGCGACCAGCCGAGCGACATACGTCGGGTGCGCACGGCTTCCAGCGCCCAGACCAGACGATAGGTGAAGGCCTCTTCGACCGCCCGCATGTTCTGAGGTCCAATCTTGGCAACGTCCTCGCCGGACACCCAACTGCGCAGGATGGCCTTCCAATTCGCCGGCAGCGCGTTGGCCTTGTCTGGGATGAAGGGCCGCATGAACAGCAGCCGATCGCCGAGGCCGCCGAGCGCATCGACAAGTTGGTCGATGTCGCCGCTCAGTGACGCCTCATCTGCCCGGTCGAGGAGTTCGGCCAGTTCGTCGGCCATGGCGTCGATCGCTAGACCAGCTTCAAGCCCGACGCCCATTGCGAAATGCCCACGCCGCGCCGACGCCGTGGTGGTCTTCCAAATGAGATCGGCACGCGCCTCGAACACTTTCTTGTGCAACGGGGCGACATCCTCGTCCTCACGAGCAATCTGGCGAGCCCAGAGCGATCCCTTGAGCGCTTCGTCCAAGAGCTTCGGTAAGTCGGCACGATCGGAATCCAATGCTTCGATCAGGCCGAACACGGTCGCGTCGAGGCGCTCGACGATCTGCGAAAGCGGCTCCTCGTCGATGGTCTCTTCTTCATCATCGCCGCCGCCTTCATCATCGTCACCATCGGCGTCGTATTCCACGCCGGCGGCCAGCCGCTCGGCGACAGCGGCTTCTTCTTCGGGCGATCTCCAGGCTTCACGGGCATTGGCGAGGTATTCCCAGGCGTCATCGCGATCTAGGACTCCCTCGCGCGACAAGCGCCCAAGGATCTCGGCGACGATCTGGATGAGGCCACTCTTCAGCGTGCGGGCTTTGGCGGAAGCGACCAGCTTCCCCCATTCCTTCTTTCGCCAGTCGATCTTGTCGAACATGACGTGGACGATGAGGCCCTCGACGTCCACGAAGGCCCGCCCGGCGCGACCCGCGACGTTCGCAAACTCCTCGCCTTTGATCTTCTCGGCGGCTCGATACAATGCGGGCACCAAAAGCACGGCGGCGTTGAGATTGAGGCCCTGCGAGAGCGTCGGCGATGCAACAATGACCTTCAGCACGCCGTCGGACAGGAGAGCTTCCAGCTCCCGCAAAAACGGGCTCGGCAGCCGACCGTGGTGGATGGCGACGCGCTGTTTCAGGCAGGCGACGGCGGTGTGGTCTTCGCCTAGCCACTCCTTCCCAA
>DAIMKE010000668.1:0-4323 GCA_036721875.1 Bradyrhizobium sp.
GCTTTGCGAAAGTGCAGCATGCCGTCCCCATGCTCTCGCTCGGGAACGCCTTCAGCGACGAGGACGTCACCGAGTTCGTCGAGCGCATCCGGCGGTTTCTCAAGCTCGATGCCGAGCATATTCCGGCGCTGGTTGCCGAGCCGAAGATCGACGGCCTGTCGCTGTCGCTGCGCTACGAGAACGGCGAACTGGTGCGCGCGGCCACCCGTGGCGACGGTTTTACCGGCGAGGACGTCACCGCCAACGTCCGCACCATCAAGGATATTCCGCACACGCTGAAGGGCCGCCATATTCCGGCGGCCTGCGAAATGCGCGGCGAAGTCTACATGCTCAAAAAGGACTTTATCGAACTCAACAGGAAGCAGGCGGAAGCCGACGACACGGTGTTTGCCAATCCGCGCAATTCGGCGGCGGGCTCGCTGCGCCAGAAGGATGTCTCGATCACCGCGTCGCGGCCGCTGAAATTCTTTGCCTATACCTGGGGCGAGATGAGCGAGCGTCCGGCCGATACGCAGCACGGCATGCTTGATTGGATGGACAAGGCCGGCTTTGTCGTCAATCCGCTGACGACGCTCTGCAAGGATGTCGAGGCCGTTCTCGAATTCTACAGCAGGATCGGCGAGGAGCGCGCCTCGCTCGGTTACGATATCGACGGCGTGGTCTACAAGGTCGACCGGCTCGATTGGCAGGATCGTCTCGGCTTCGTGTCGCGCAGCCCGCGGTGGGCGATCGCGCACAAATTCGCCGCCGAGCAGGCGACGACGATCCTCAACGGCATCGATATTCAGGTTGGCCGCACTGGTGCACTGACGCCGGTGGCGCGGCTCGAGCCGGTCACCGTCGGCGGCGTCGTCGTTTCGAATGCGACGTTGCACAATGAAGATTACATCAAGGGCATCGGCAACGACGGCAGTCCGATCCGTGACGGTGTCGACCTTCGTGTCGGCGATACGGTCGTCGTCCAGCGTGCCGGCGATGTCATTCCGCAGGTCGTCAGCGTCGTCATCGACAAGCGGCCGAAGAGCACAAAACCCTACAAGTTTCCGGAGACATGCCCGGTATGCGGCAGCCATGCGGTTCGCGAGGACGGCGAGGCGGTGCGCCGCTGCACGGGTGCGCTGATCTGTCCGGCGCAGGCGGTGGAGCGGCTCAAGCATTTCGTCTCGCGGCTGGCGTTCGATATCGACGGCCTCGGCGACAAGCAGATCCAGGAATTCTACGCGGACGGCCTCGTGATGTCGCCGGTCGACATCTTCACGCTGCAGAAGCGCGATGCGCGCTCCACCAGCAAGCTGATGGCGCGCGAGGGCTACGGCGAGACCTCGGTGCGCAACCTGTTTGCTGCGATCGACGCCCGCCGCAGCATCGAGCTACACCGCCTGATCTTCGCGCTCGGCATCCGCCACGTCGGCGAGGGCAATGCAAAACTGCTGGCGCGGCACTACCGCACCATCGAGAATTTTCGCGAGGCGATGCTGGCCGCCGCCAAGGGGACAAAGGACGAGGAGAACACCACCGAGGCCTATCAGGATCTCAACAACATCGGCGGCATCGGCGAGATCGTCGCCGACGCCGTGGTGGAGTTCTTCGCCGAACCGCGCAACGTGAAGGCGCTCGGCGAACTCCTGCGCGAGATCGAGGTGAAGCCCGCCGAGCAGCCGCGCAAGAGCTCGCCCGTCTCGGACAAGACCGTGGTGTTCACGGGCTCGCTGACAAAATTTACCCGTGATGAGGCCAAGGCGGTGGCCGAACGTCTCGGCGCCAAGGTGGCGGGTTCGGTGTCGAAGAAGACGGACTACGTCGTGGCGGGCGAGGATGCAGGTTCGAAGCTGACCAAGGCGCGTGAGCTTGGGGTGGCCGTGCTGACCGAGGATGAGTGGTTGAAGCTGATCGGGGAGTGATGCGCGCAGCGCAGATGTCGTCGTCACCCGCGCGCTCCTTCTCCAACGCGCTCATGACCACCCGCACGGTAAGGGAACTGCCCGGCAAGGATCACTCGGCCGAGGTCACGCGGATTTCGGATTGCACGAGCCTGCATCCCTTCACTTCGGCGCAGCTGTCCATGGGAACGACGAGCACCTCCCGCAACCTGCGTTGCTTCTCTCCTTGGGAAAAAGGGGGCGCCAGCTGGTCGGCTCTTCTCCGAATCTCACTTTCCAAAGCGGCCCGCTGATCAACAACAGGACCCTCCCCAGCAGTCATCAAAAGGAAGCCAACCAAGTCATGCCGTCGTAAGTCCAAGTCCAGAATGATGAGCCCAAAAGGACCATCGGGGATGCTTACCCGCTTGAAAACGCAATCATAGCTGTTCTGGCAAATCGAATATTGCTTCAACTTCACATACCTCATGCTGCATTCCGGAGGCATATCCAGACGAACGACGCAGACCGCGAGATCCGGCGGCGCATCCTTGTTCAGAATGGGAATGTTCGGATTGCGGCCCGGGCCCAGGCCAGGAATGCCGTCCCAAGGTTCTCCGTCGGCCTTCGTGTGATCGGCCGTCACCATGATCCTGATGGGCTTCCCTTCTCCGGCAAGGCAGTGGGCGGGGAACAGCAAGATGAGCAAGATGGCCCACAAAGATCGCATCCGATTGATTTTCCCTGACATGAAGTCGCGATTCATGATCCTTCTCCGCCAGGGAGGACCGGCCTTATCAACACTGTTGAGACCGTCGGAGCAGTACACCATGCCAGCCTCAAAGCGGCGCGATTGACCCGAAGGCGACCTTGGGAAAATCGGCTATGGAGTCTGTTGGATGCAATTTTCTCAGCGTCGGTCGTGTGACTTAGCACACACGGCAAAAACCCCAAGATGCGCAACAGCTGCCGACCGCGCAACCGACCGCGCAACCGACTGCGCAACCACGGACCGCGCAGCCACGGACCGCGCAGCCGCGGCAGCCACGGACTGCGCAGCCACGGCAACCACGGGCCGCGCAGCCACGGCAGCCACGGGCAGCGCAGCCACGGCAGCCACCACGGGCCGCTAGCTGCACGCCGTTGCCAACGTTTTCTTTATCAAGAAGATGGAACGTGGCGAGACTGACGTCGGCCATTTCCTCTTCGCTAAGGACGAAGCGCTGATTAGGAGGGGCATTGTCAGATTGCGCGATATCAGCAGCGGGCATCGTGGATGCTGATGCGCTATCCAGCAGCGAAAAACCCAGTCCGGTGGCACCCAGCACCGTCACCGCGGCGGCTTTGGTTGTGCTTTTCTTCTTCGAAGCTTGCTTGACCCGTGGCATGGTCTGCATCCTCCGTAAGTTCTGCTTGAGGTGGTAGTGTGCGCTCGGCAAATCCGGCGCGCAAGGGCTGCTTGTGCGCTAAGTTGCGAACCGCCCCATCGAGTTCCCATTCATCTTCATGAACGAAATGGACACGTAGCCGCTTTTGGTTGAGCGGAATCTGCTTCTCGTGGCGGCGGCTCGACGCCGGGGCGGTCTACGCGGTCTCGGGCGTCTCCGCGGTCTCGATGTATCCCGCCATGTACTTACAAGGACGGGCCCAGGTAAGGGAAAAGAGGCAGCCAACGAAATGAAATCGTCGGGCGCGACCAATTGGCACGACGGGCAAATCACCATGTCCATCCGTCCGCGCAAAAATATTCCGCTCGCGCCGTCTTCAGTGATGGAATCGGATCCTGTCATCGGGCTCGCCGAAGGCGAGACCCGGTTGCGGAGGATGACAGCGGAGAGTGCGGTGACAGCGTCGCTCAACACCCCTCACAGCATCCCCGACTCTTCCTCCTCCGCCTTCTTCATCAATTCCTCGCTGACCACGACTGTTTGCCGTGGCACGAGAAAAAACATCGCCGACGCGCAAGCGATCGACAGGGCGAAGATCGCGGCCGTCAGCGGCAGCGTGGTGGTGGAGTGGCCGCCGAGATAGGCGCCGAATTGCGAGACCAGCGCGCCGATGCCCTGCTGCAGAAAGCCCATGGCGCCCGCGGCGGTGCCGGCGGCTTCGGGGCGGACGCTGATGGCGCCGGCGGCGGCGTTGTTCATCACGAAGGCGTTGGCGACCATCACGATCATCTGGGTGCCGAACAGCCAGAGCGGCGCCTGGTTGGTTCCGGTCAGGCTCAGCACAAGGTTCAGTAGCGCGCCACCGAATTGCAGCGCGAGACCAAACCAGATCAGCTTCTCCAGCGAATGGCGCGGCGCGAAGCGCACGCAGAACAGGTTGCCGACCAGATAGGCAAACCCCGTCGTCGCAAACCATGCGCCGTATTCGGCGGTGGTGCGGCCCATTTGCGTCACCACGATGTAGGGTCCGCCGCCCGCGAAGGTGAAGATGATCTGCGAGGCCAGCACCTGGCACA
>DAIMKE010000669.1:0-4323 GCA_036721875.1 Bradyrhizobium sp.
CGGCGGCGCGTCCTCGACGTTTGAAGCAGACCGCGAGACTGGAGCAGATTCTGCGGCCGATGATGTGGCGCTGATCGCCTGGCCGGGCGTACGCAACGGCTCCGGCAGCCAACCCGTGCCGGCGAGGAGTTCTTGGGCCCGCTCCGCCATCTCGCCTTTCTTCAGATGCTCGATGAGCTGAGCGGCTGTCTCGCCCTTGGTTTCGCGTACCGCTTGCAGGATTCGGGCCTTGGTCACCCGGCCGAGGTAGTTGTCGACGGTCGGCGACCATCCAGCGGCAGCGACATCGAGCCCGATCGCCTGGGCGAGCCGGTCGGCGTGAGCCAGCGCACGCGGTCGCCGGTTCCAGGGCTCATAAACCGCATTGACGCTGAGCGCGATGCAATGCGCAAACAGGGCATCACGGCTGTCCCGATCGAAAGCGGACAGCGTGTTCCAGAGCTCGGCCGACTCACGCGGCAACTGCTCGGACCAGCGCCGGTGCCGCTCGTCCACAGACTTGGCGATTGCAGTATCGCCAAGGCCGGGCGCATGGCTACCGAACACGACGCTCTTCGCGTCAATGTCGATGCAGGACTCGGGCGTGTAGCGGTAGAAGAGCTTGAGGCAGAGCGCGTGCAGTGCTGCCAGGAACGCAATGTCTGGGTCCTGAGCCAGCGCATCGCGCATGGCGAGCGTGCGATACGCCGTGAGCTCGGTCAGCAAGCGATCAGGGATCGGCTTGATGCCGTCCTCTTGTTCAGCCTCGACCTCGGCGGCTGAGGTAGCCGCCTGCGTGCCGTCGCCATCTGCCGGAGCGAACGCTACGGACCGGGATTCCTCCGAATTCGAATCAACTTCCCCCTCGGGCTCCGGAATTGCCGGTTCGTCCTCAGGGCGGACATAGCCGCGGTCGACACGCAAGACACCCGAGGCGTCGATGCTGACGAAGGCACCCGCGCGCGCGATCTCGTCGGGATCGTACTGGACTGGCCGCTCATCGAGCTCGGCAAGCGCGGTCTCGATCTCGCCAAGCCGCTGATCGATCGCTTCGGGAAGGACGTCGAGATCGGAATGCTCCTGCTCCAGACGCTCGTATTCGGCGCGCAGGGCTTCGGCCGCGGCGACCTCCTCGCCGGTCATCGCAACGGACTCGCCGGAGATGCGACGCAGACCGTAGGTGTGGCCATAGGGAAAGTCGATCGCAACCTCGATCCATTTCCAGCCCTCGGAGCGGACGTTGTCCGCCGCGCGCTCCAGTTTCTCGGCGACCAGCCGCTCCAGCAGCACTGGATCTTGCAGCCAGCCGCCATCATCCTGCTGGAACAGGTCGCGCATGATGTCGCCGCCAGCGCTCTCGTATGCCTCTATCCCGACGAATTGCGCGCGCTTGTCGGAGGCGCGCACGGCGCCCTCGGTGAGAAGCCGCCGGATGTGATAGGGCTCCTTGTTGTGGGACCGCTGAACGGCCTCCCACACCTGCTCCTGGCGCGCGTGGTCTGGATTGACCGCAAACGCCATCAATTGGTCGAGTGTGATGCCGTCTTCGGCATAGACGTCGAGCAGCCTTGGCGAGACGGCAGCGAGCCTGAGTCGCTGCTTCACCACCGCCACACTCACAAAAAACGCGGCAGCGATCTCCTCCTCGCTCATTCCCTTTTCGACCAGGTCGCGGAATGCGCGGTACTGGTCGAGGGCGTGGAGTGGTACCCTCTGGACATTCTCGGCAAGCGAATCCTCCTCGGCGAGCCCATCGGTCCGGATGACGCAGGGAACCGGGGCCGTGCGTGCAAGCCGCTTCTGCTTGACCAGAAGCTCGAGCGCGCGATAGCGCCGCCCGCCGGCCGGGACCTCGAACATGCCGGTTTCCGAACCGTCCTCGTCGAGAACCGGGCGGACGGTGAGGCTCTGGAGCAGCGTGCGCCGCGCGATGTCCTGGGCGAGCTCCTCGATCGAGAGGCCCGCCTTGATGCGGCGGACATTGGACTGGCTCAGCACCAACTGGCTGAAGGGGATATCACGCGACTGACTGAGGGTGAGCTTGCGAACGGATTTTGCCATTGACGTTTCTCCGCGACGGGCGGTCGAGAACCTCTCTCGACCTTCTCGCCCGTCACGAAGCGAAGCGCCGCCCTCTTCCTCTGAAGGGCGGCGCTGAAACTTGAAGACCGGGTTGAAACTCGCTCCTCGCAGACCCCCGGGGCGGCAGATCCCATCAGTTGGCGCGATCCAGCAACTTTTTCGCCCGCGCCTCCAGATCGAGCCGGGCGTCCTGATGCGGCTTGTCCCGCGCAACAGCGGTAATGCCTTGCACAAAGTCGAAGACGCTCTCGGGCTTGCGGCCCTCCTCGGCGAGCACCGTCTCGATGATCTTTGCGGTCTCTGATTTGCCGAACCCTCGCTTGCGCAGGAATTCGGTGCGCTCGTCGTCGGTGCGAGTGACGATGCGCTCCCGCGCCACCCGGATGCCGTGGACGAACGACTGCGGCGACGAATTGGCAAAGCGCGTGAGTGCCGGTGCGGCCTCATGGGCGAACCGGGAGGCCGCGAATTTAGAGTGGCGGATCGTGATCTCCTGGAAATCCTCGACCCCCCACAGATTCCGATTCTGGCAGACGGCGCGAAGATAGAAGCTCGCGATGCCGAGGGCCTTGGCACCCACCTCGGAATTCCAACAGTAGAAACCGCGGAAGTACAAGTCGGGTGAGCCGTCCGGCAGTCTGCCCGCTTCAATCGGATTGAGGTCGTCGACCAGAAACAGGAAGATGTCGCGGTCCGAGGCGTACAGCGTGGTCGTGGTCTTCGTAACATCGACTTTCGGATTGTAGATGCCAGTCGACCAGTCGAGTACGCCGGGCACTTTCCAGCGCGTATCGCCAGTGCCATTGCCGGCGATTCGTTGCACGGCGGCGACCAGCTCATGGTCGAAGATGCGGCCGTAATCTGGGCTAGTGACCGCCCGCAGTTCAACGCGGCCGTCTTCGACTTCGAGCGTCTTGATCAGCTCTGCTCGATTCGCGGTTAGTCCGTACTGCAAGTTGATGGCCGCGAGCGGCGCTGGAAGCTGCCGCAGATACGCAGATGGCGTCCCCACCATTGTTGTCAGCTGACCAAAGCTCCAATGCGTCGGCGCGAGAGGTGCGGCCTCGCCTGGCAGCATAAGCGTCAGCCGCTCCGCGTTATCGCGATCGGCATCCACCCGGATCGCCGCGCTCTCCACCGTCCGGGTCCGGCTTCGCTCGGCCCGACCCCGAACGGCAGCGTGAAGCTCGGAGAGCGACAAATACCGGTCGTCCGCCGGCCGGGAAAACCACTCCGAGGCGACACGGCCGACGCGTTCACCGCGGCTCACATCCACCCTATAGCCGGCTAAAGCAGTCACTTGGGTCATGGGAATCTCCATGACGGGCGCCGCGGGACTCTCCTCTTGGCTCTTAACCCGTCACAGAACTTCCCGCCAAACTCTAACTCTGTGATGGCGCCCGGAGTTTTCGGACGCGCCCAATGGAACCTGGCAGTTGCGAATCCCATGCCATGGGAATTGGTGCCGAACGAAGGTGGAGGCACTCACGGCACAACTTAACGAAAACAGCAGCAAGAGCGCCGCTTGACGCGGCCCTCAAGCGGAGCGTGGAGGCAACTGCAGAAGTGGTCGCAGGCGGCTACGTGGAAAGCACTGGCGCTCGCTATCGCAACTGCGTCGTGCCATCGCCATCAGCCTCTCAATCACGCCGGAACGACCAGAACGCGATTGGTTCCCACTCTACGGTCCGGCTCGCTGAACTTGACGCGTCGTATGACGTCCTCGATGCAGCAGTTCACCGGGGCTGTCTCATATTCATCTCCTTGTGAGCCAACGATCAATCCACGCCCCGGAAAGCTCTGGCCGTCGATCTCGAAGAATAGTCGATGTGTGAACAATCCTTCCTCGTCGACATACAAAACATCTCCGCCTGAAAATTCGGCCGCCAATTGAATGCAGCCGCCGATCGCACCTTGCAGCGACTCCAGACTACTAGTCACTTCGATTGCTCTTACATTCCGGTGATATGGGTCGATGAGAATTGCGGGATAAGTCCGTAATTTGTGTGCAGGGCCCGTCTTAGCCGCCCGGGTTGGCTGGGGGACAGGAGATAGCCGCGACACATTAAAGAACGTCGAGCCCGGGGAAAGAAACTCGTCAGCGTCTTGGAGATCCTCCGCCATTCTGATATCGACTTTTCGTAGATGGTTTGCGAAGCCGCGGTCATGCTCGCAAGCCGCATGCCAGGAGGCGACAACAGCGATTCGCTGAAGTGTCCGAGCGAGCTCAACGGATGTCGTGCCGGCCGCTCGCAATAGATC
>DAIMKE010000670.1:0-4318 GCA_036721875.1 Bradyrhizobium sp.
GGCCCTGCTGGCGCCTGGCATCGGCAATGTCGGGGACCGCGTGGTCGCCTATCTCGACCATATCGGCCGGGTCGAGGGCAAAATCACCCGTATCATCGACAATGGATTTGCCATGACGGTCGGCGCTACTGCGCGCAAGCGCGACAAACTCGCCGCCCAGCTCACCTGGCTCGCCAACCGCGATATTCTCAACCTGCCGGAAGACCGCCGCCACGACCGCATAATTCCGCGCAACCCGATCGCGCTGCTCACCCTCGAGGACGGCAGCAAGATGACCTGCCGCATCATCGACCTGTCGCTGTCCGGCGCCGCCATCGCCGCGGAGAACCGGCCCCCCGTTAAATCTCTGGTGATGCTGGGCAAGGTCCAGTCGCGCGTGGTGCGGAATCTCGAAGAAGGCTTCGCGCTGGAGTTCGTCCACGAGCAGATTGCCGAGACGCTCGAAGACGCGGTTACTGCGCGGTAAAGCGCGAACCTCCCCCGAATACCTCTCTGCAGGCCTGAAAAGCGGTATCCGGTTCCCCGGATGCCGCCCTTGCGCGTCCGATGCCCCACGGAAGTTGGTTAACGCAGCGCACCTCTGCGCGCAGATTTCCCTGCAGCTTCAGCCTCGCGGCCCCTAATGCATAAAATTTGAATCAATTGCAGTTGTTTCAAATTTTAGTCGAATTCGATTCAAGTATAGATCGAATTAGCTCCAGCTTTTACTCGAATGTACTTGCCTGACTTAGCGGCGGTGCAAATCCTTTGTGTGAAACGTGGTCCCAACAAAAAACGGGGGCCACAATGTTTTTCAGGGGACAGGGAAAGGGACTGGCGGTCATCGCCATCCTTTTGGGAATGAGCGGCGCGGCGAAAGCCGGTGAAGCTGTCTATGCGAGCCTTGGCGACACCGCACGCTCGCCGATCGGCTGGGTCGAATTCTGCGCCGACAACGCCAGCGAGTGCCGCGGCGGCACCTCGCAGCCGCGCGACATCGTGATGTCGCAGACGGCGTGGCGGGATCTGGTGCGGGTCAACAAGTGGGTCAACGAGACCATCAAGCCGATCACCGACATGGACCACTGGGGAGTGGTCGAGAAATGGTCGTTGCCGACGGACGGTTACGGCGACTGCGAAGACTATGTGCTTCTGAAGCGCAAGATGCTGATCGACGCCGGATGGCCGCGCGAGGCGCTGCTGATCACGGTGGTGCGCGACAAGAAGGGCGAAGGCCACGCGGTGCTGACCGTCAAGAGCGACAAGGGCGAGTTCGTTCTCGACAACCAGAACGAAACCGTCCTGGCCTGGACCGATACCGGCTACCGCTTCGTCAAGCGTCAGTCGCAGAGCGATCCCAATGTGTGGGTCTCGCTCGGTGACAGCCGCCCTGCGGTCGCCACCGCCTCTTCACGCGATCGATAACAAGGATTTACGAACCCGCGACCCGGTCACATCCCCACCCCTCCCCGTCCCAGACCGGTTCGCGCGCGGCCAGGCTTCCCCCAAAGCCTGGCCGCAACTTTTTTTGGGAACTGGACTTGTTTGGGCTCCAGACTTTGGCCGGTGTACTGGCAGGCAGACCGGGTGACATCGCGCCGATCTATTCTTCCGGCAGCCAGAACTCAAGCATGCGCTTGGTTTCGCCGGTCCTTCGGCGCCGCTGCCAATTCGGGTTGCGCGAAAGGAATTGAAACGGATCCCTGTCTTCTCGCGCGGCCTCTTGGAGATAGGCTCGCCAGCGATAGTGATTGTAGGTCTGCATCGCGTTGATCGAATAGTGCATCGCGATCTCGCGATGACCGCGAATGACGAGAAAATTCTCGTCGTTCTTGCCGCTGGCGGCTTTCGAGAAATTGTGCGATCCCGTGACCACGATGGGATCGTTCCCGAACGGGTCGATCACAATCGTCTTTGAATGCGTAATGGCGTGGCCGATATGCGCCCGGAAATCTGCGGTCGCACCCTCCACCGCCCATTCTCCGACCGTATCGCCGACCCCGGTTGCCAGCGCCGAATCGAGGAAGAAATCCTCCGGATTCCGTTTCAGCAATTTGAACTCTTCTGCGCCCGTACTGGTGAACTGCGTCGCCACGCCACGCACATACAGGTTCTTCTCCACTTGCATCTGAAGCAACGTGCGCACTGGCTCGTTGCCCGGCTGGAACATCACGAAGAGAACGCCTTGTTTGGCGTTCTTCACGAGATCGATGAGTTCCTCGATATCGATCTCTCCGCTCAACTTGGAGAACCAACTGTCGACTGTGGCATCGCCGAGCGGAATGCCACGTTTCGGCTGATTGTTCGAGGCAAGCAGTTCGCCCGACACGACATCGCCCGCATCTGCAAGTAGCTGGAACTGCGCCTCGAATCGCTCGGCTAGATTTTCGTGGACCAGCATGATTCCATTGTTGAGCTGGGTGCAAAGGCCAGTCGGCGTCCAGTTGGTGCTGCCCGTCCAGACCTTCTCCGGCTTGAAGCCGCCGGCTGTCCGGCGGCCCAGAACCACGAACTTGTTGTGCGCGAGTGCTTTCGGCGCGAGGAAGCGATCGTGAACCACGACGCCAGCTTCTTTCAGCCGGGTTCGGGCCTCTTCATTCTCGTCCTCTCCCTCCTCCTTAACGCTGCCATTGGCGAGCACGATATGCGCGCGGTCGCCGATCGCAACGAGACCATCAACCAGCTCCTCGTCGCTCAGTTCGTACAGCGCGGCATGGAGCTCAAGTCCATCGTTTTCTGCCACGTCGGCCATCATCTGCAGCATGGTCTCGCGCAGTGTTCCGCCGAGGAAAGATCGAGCTTCGCGGTCAACCTCCCGGCTGACGATGACGGCCGTCTCTTTTAGCTGCGCAAGGGTGATGCCCTTGCGCTTCATGTAGCGCGCCATGAATTGTGACAGCACGTACCCGCGATTGAAGTGCACGCTCACGCCGTCGCCGCAGTCTGCACTGAGCGTCAGCGTCCTGGACCATTCACTCGACGGCCCGTCGTGCAGTCTGCCTTCGGCGCCTACCACCCTGGCAACCACGCGATACGCGATCACATCGCCCAGATCGGCAGCGTGATCGGTCCAGTCGTAGCGTTGGAACGGCCAGATCTGCGAAGACCGCGAGATGAACTGATTGCCGTCGCCGTCAACTTCCACATCGTCTTCGAAACCGACGCGATTCGACAAATATTTGGGCTCCGCGCCGCCCCGGCGGCATTCGATGGCGAACCCCAGGCATCCGGGAATGTCATCTGCGTGCGTCCAAACAAGATGCACATCATCGGCATTTGAAAATACTTTGAGATTGATTTCCGACATTCGAGCCCCTCATTGAAGAACATTGACGTCGAAGGAATTCTCTGGGCTCGCGAACCTGCTACACGGAGCGGCCACTTTCGCGTCGGCTCCGGTGCGTTTGGAATCGCAAGCAAAAACCACAACTTTCCCCGAGCGCTGGACGAAAGTTGTCGTAACCAATATCGCACCTTTCGCGTGTATTAAATATGACATAGTGGTCTTGCTGCGCGTTTTCCGCACTCCACTAGCGGCGGACTCGTGCTGTCTCGCCTTTTGCGCTGCCCGGCCGGTGTGCGATGATGGGGCCCTTGGGGAGAACGCACCTTGGCTCACAGCGAGATCGACGCCATCCGCGCATTGCTGGGTTCGAAGCCACGGCCTGTCGGCTGGTCGGAGCGGCGGCAACGGCTGGACGAGGTCGGATCGACCTGGCCGGTGGCGTCCGACGTCACATGTGAGGCGGTCGATTGCGATGGCGTCCCCGGCGAATGGTCGCTCGTTCCCGGTAGCGAAACCTCGCGCGTGCTGTTGTATTTCCACGGCGGCGGTTACTGCTCCGGATCGATCGTCAGCCATCGGCGCATGGTGACGGAGGCCGGACGCGCGTCACGGATGCGCACGCTGGCGATCGACTACCGCCGCGCGCCGGAGCATCCCTATCCGGCCGCGCATGAGGACGCGCTCACGGCGTGGCGCTTCCTGCGCAGCCAGGGCATTGCGGCGTCGGCCATCGCCGTCGGAGGCGACAGCGCCGGCGGCAACCTGACGCTCGGGCTGATTCACCGGTTGCGCGCGGCGGGCGAGGAATTGCCGGCCTGCGCCTGGCTGGTCTCGCCGTGGAGCGACCTCACGATGTCCGGCACGACGCTGGAAACCAAGGACGCGGTCGATCCCTTGATCCATACCGCCTATCTCACCGAGCTTGCGGACGCCTATGCGCCGCCGCCCGCCGAGCGCAGGGATCCGCTGATTTCGCCGCTGTTCGCCGATCTCGCGGGTTTTCCGCCGATCCTGATCCAGGTCGGATCGGCCGAGACGCTGCTAGCGGATGCA
>DAIMKE010000671.1:0-4316 GCA_036721875.1 Bradyrhizobium sp.
CGTCTTCGGCACGTTGACGTTGAATTCATGCGGCGGCGAGAATTGGCAATCGGTGTAGCAGGCGCCGCAGGAATGGCAGAGATTGGCGAGGTAGTTGAGGTCGCCGTCGGAGAACGCGCGCCGCATCTCCATCGCCGGAAATACCGCGCAGAGACCTTCGCAATAGCGGCAGGAATTGCAGACCGTCATCAGGCGGTCGGCTTCCTCCAGGGTTCTCGTTCCGTGCATCGCTATGCCGTTTCCCGTCCCAACATCTCAGTTCTTCGAATTCCGCGCCGCTTCGCGTCCCGCCACCCTGCCGAACACGCTGCCGATGGTCATGCCGATGCCGGCGGCGTAGCCCTTCCCGAGCACGTTGCCGGCCATGATCTCGCCGGCCGCGAACATGTTGGCGGAGGGTTTGCCGTCCTTCATCACCATGCGCGACTGCTTGTTCACGCGGGTGCCGAGATAGGTGAACGTAATGCCCGGCCGCACCGGATAGGCGAGATAGGGTGCGTGCTCGATTTTTCGCGCCCAATGCGTTTTCGCCGGCGTGATGCCTTCGGTGCGGCAATCGTCGAGAATGGTGTGGTCGAAGGTGCCGGGCTGCACCGCGGCGTTGAAGTCGGCGACGGTCTCTTCCAGCGCGGCCGGCTCGAGTTCGAGCTTGCCGGCGAGTTCCGCAATCGTCGGCGCGCCGAGCGGCGGGAACAGCGTCGGCATGAAGCTGGTGACGACGCTTGAATCAAAAATAATGTAGGCGATTTGGTCGGGCTGCGCCGCCACCAGCCGGCCCCAGATGGCGTAGCGTTTTGGCCAGATGTCCTCACCTTCGTCGTAGAATCGCTGGGCGTGCTTGTTGACGACGATCCCGAACACGACCGAGTCGTGGCGGGTGATGATGCCGCCGTCGAATTTCGGCGCGCGGGCGTCGATGGCCACCGCATGGCATTGCGTGGGATCGCCGATGTCCTGCACGCCCTTGTCGAGCAGCAGCCTGAGAATCGAGCCGCGGTTATAGGGCGTGCCGCGGATCAGGAAATTGTCGGCGGCCTCGCCCCAATATTCCTTCAGCCATTCGATGTTGGCCTCGAAACCGCCGGCCGCCGCCACCAGCGCCGAGGCGCGGATATCGGTTGCGCCATCGATCGGCTGTTTCAATTTTGCCGACAGGAACATGCCGTCCTCGATCTGGAGGTCGATGACCTCCGCATCGTAGACGATCTCGACGCCGAGTTTTTCGGCGGTGAGATACAGCGCATTCAGCATCGCCCTGCCGCCGCCGAGGAAGAACGAATTGGTGCGGCCGAGGCTGAGCGTGCCGCCGAGCGAGGGCTGCCAGCGCACGCCCTGTTCGACGATCCAGTTCAGGATGTCCTTGGATTCCCTGATCATGAATTTTGCGAGTTCTTCGTCGGTCTGCCCGCCGGTGAGGCGCAGCAGGTCGTCCCAGAATTCTTCCTCCGTGTAGGGCCCGGTGAGAATCTCGGTCGCGGAATCGTGGGCGCAGCGCATGTTGCGGGTGTGGCGAGTATTGCCGCCGCGGTAGAACTTTGGCGCGCCTTCCAGCACCAGCACCGACGCGCCGGCGCGGCGGGCGCTGATGGCGGCGCACAAAGCGGCGTTGCCGCCGCCGATCACCAGCACATCGAATTTTTTGGAGAGATCGACCATGCACTCTTGTTATCGTTGTTGGCACGGAAATCAAACCGGCGCGCGGTAAGGTAAATCCATCCACCCCGGCGATTTTCTAGCCTGCTGCGGCGACCGCGTCACGCGTCTCGTGCGCACTGAATCGCATCGCCATGCGACGATGTCGCATGCGTCGCGCCGTGCGGAATATCTGTTTCGTCAGGGCTTGCTCTGCACCGAGGCGAGCAGCCATTGCCGGAAGGCCGACAGCTTTGGCGGATCGGTCCGGCCCGCAGGCGAGACCAGGTAGAATCCGGCGTCGACCGGCAGCGTGATCTTGAAGGGAACCACGAGGCGTCCCCTGGCGATGTCTTCCTGCACGTAGGCGGTGCGACCCATGGCGACGCCGACGCCGTCGATCGCGGCCTGCACCGTCATGAAGATCATGTCGAAGGTCACGCCGGGCTGCTTCGAAAAGTCCGCCGGAAGTCCGGCCGCCCACAGCCAGAGCCGCCAGTCGTCGCTGTTGAAGTTGCTGGTGTGGAGCAGCACGTGGTCCCTGAGGTCCTCGGGGCATTTCAGCGGCTTGTTTCCCTGCAGCAGCGCCGGACTGCACACCGGGAAAAGCTCGTCCGCCAGCAGCCAGTCGGCGCGCAGGCCGTGCCATTGGCCGCGGCCGTAGCGGATCGCGGCGTCCACATTGTCGCGCTGGAAGTCGACCAGATTGGTCGAGGTGGTGATGCGCACGTCGATGCCGGGATGGGCTTCCTGAAATGCGGAAAGCCGCGGCAGCAGCCATTTGGCAGCGAGCGATGCCAGCGTGGACACCGTCAGCACGTGGTCGTCGTCCTTCCGCAGCAGCCGGTCGGTCGCAAGCCGGAGATCGTTGAAGGCGGCGCGGATACCGGGGAGATATTCCTGCCCCTGCTGGGTCAGCGTCAGCGAACGGTTCTGGCGGATGAACAGCCGAACTCCGAGTTCTTCCTCCAGCCGCTTGATCTGATGGCTGATCGCGGTCTGCGTGACGTTCAGCTCGGACGCCGCCTGCGTGAAGCTCAAATGCCGGGCCGCCGCCTCGAAGGCGCGCAACCCGTTCAGCGACGGCAGCCTGGCGGTCATTCCGCAATCCCCGTATACATGAATTTATATCATCCGAAGCGGTACAAAGTGTCGTTTGTGGAAGGCTCGAATTGCGCAGATGTTCGCTACGATAGATTACTACAGGAGCCTAAAATGTCCACTTATACGCATGAATCGATGATAAATAGTCATGGCAGGGGGTTTTTGACCCAGATGGTCGAAACCCTCCATACCTGGCGGCAGCGCTACCAGTCGCGCCGCGAGCTGGCGCAGTGGTCCGCGCGGGAGCTGCACGACATCGGCATCTCCTGGAGCGACATCGCCTACGAGGCTGAAAAACCGTTCTGGCGGGCTTGAGCAGCAGCCGGGCCGGCGCCGCCTGATCGTGGGGCGCCGGCCAATTTCTTTTGGGACAGACGGGAGCGTGCGATGACGAACCTTCGCCTTGATGACCTCCGGCAATATTCCGACGTGCTGCGGTCGCGGCACGGTCAAGAGGTGACCGTGCGCTTTGTCGAACCGCGCGATGCCGGGGCGCTTCAGGGCTATTTCCGCGCGCTGACGACCCGTTCCCGCTACAACCGCTTTCTCGGCGCAGTCAGCGAATTGCCGCCGTCGCTGCTTTCGGATTTCATTCATGTCGGCGAGGCGGACCGCTTCAGCGTGATCGCGACGATGCTGGTCGAAGGTCGCGAGACCATCGTCGGCGAGGCGCGCTATGCGTTCGACAGTGCCACATCATCGATCGAATTCGGCCTGTCGATCGACGATCGCTGGCAGGGCTTCGGCATCGGCAAGGCGCTGATGAGAAATCTCGAATGCCGGGCGGCCTCTTTCGGCGCTTCGCAACTGTTCGGCGACACGCTGCGCTCGAACGACGCCATGATCGCGCTCGCCCGCAAGTCCGGCTACGCCTTCACCAACACGCCAGGCGACTGGAAACTGGTTCGGTTCCAGAAAGAGATCCATGTCGAACCGCAGGAAATCCCATGCGCCAGTTGGCGGCTCGCCGCCGTCTCCCCCCGCGTAATGTCCTCGCTTGCGGCTTGACAAGACTGAGCCCGGTTCTGCCCCTCCAGAACCGGGCTTTTTTTCTCGGTTCAGTTCCCCCTGAACACCGGCTTCCGCTTTTCGATAAACGCCTGCACGGCTTCCTTGTGGTCGGCGGTCACCTGGGTTCGGATCATGCGCTCGGCCTCATGATCGCGCGCGGTGGCGAAATCGAACATCAGGGCTTCGTCGAGATTGTCCTTCATGTAGCGGATCGCGATGGTTGGTCCCTCGGCGATCGATTTGGCGAGCGCAAAGGCTTCCGCCTGCAGTTTGTCATCGGGGACCACGCGGTTCACCAGGCCGATCGCCTCGCATTTGGCGGCATCGACTCTGTCGCAGGTGAACATCAATTCGCGCGCCCGCGAGGTGCCGACCAGCCGGGTCAGCAGCCAGGCGATGCCATAATCGCCGCTCAGGCCGATCTTGAGATAGCCAGTGGAAAGGAATGCCGATTGCGCGGCGATTCTAATGTCGCACGCCATCGCCAGCGCGAGGCCGGCGCCGACCGCGGGGCCCGGCAGGGCAGCAATCGTTGGCTTTCGCACCGAAACCAGCGCACCGGTCAGGAG
>DAIMKE010000672.1:0-4315 GCA_036721875.1 Bradyrhizobium sp.
GATTGAAGTGGCCGCTTCCGTAGGCGACATCGGCGACCGTCAGCGGCACCATCACGCTCAGCACGGCCGCGGTGATGCCGTCGAACACCTGCACCGCGACAAGGAGAAAGGGATCTGTGACGACCGCAAACAGCAGGCCGCGGATCACCAGCGCGCCGAATGCCAGCAACAACAGCGGCCGTCTTCCCCATGCCTGCGCCTTGCGCCCGACCGACGGTGACGTCAGCGCGACGATGGCCTGCGGCACGATGATGCAGGCGGCAATCAGCACCGGCGCCCATTGGCTCGATCGCGTGGTGACGACGCCCGCCATCAGCGGCAGCATGGCCGCATTCGCAAGCTGAAACAGCAGCACGCCGCCGGCGAAGATCAACAGCGGACGTTGGCGCAGAAGATGCAATACGCTGGTGGCCTCCTTATCGGGAACCTCCCGCACCACGGCGCCGTGGCTTTGCGCCACGTCGATCTCCTGTCCGCGAATCCGCGCGAGCGCCATCAATGTGGGGATGGCGAGAAGCGCGGTGACAAAAAACACCGATTGGTTCGACAGCAGGTAGCCGGTCGCGCCCATCAACGCCGCCGCGGACCCGTTGCCGAGCGATGCGAAACGGGCGTTGCGTCCGAGCCGTTCCCCCATCGCGAGCGGCCCGACCAGACCGAGGCTGATCGCGGCAATCGCTGGCCCCAGCACGCAACTCGCGAGCGCGTGCAGCGTCGCGGCCGCGGTCACCACCGGGAAAATCGGCCACAACGCATAGGCCAACGCGGCGCAGCCGATCGTCGCGACGGCAAGGCCCGCGACCAGTCGTTCGGACCGCGCGGCATCGACGATGGCGCCGCCCGGCATCTGTCCAAGCAGGCCGACGATCCCGCCGATGGACAGCACGAAGCCGATCTCGACCTGCGTCCACTTTTGCGTGGTCAGATAGACCGCCACGAACGGGCCGAACCCGGTTTGCACGTCGGCGAGGAAGAAGATGAACCAGTCGAGGCCGCGCTGGCTTCCGCGCGATGGCTGTGGCTGCTGCTGTGGCGAGGGGGGCAACGGCACGACATTGTCGCCGGCCGATCGCAGGGCGCGAACGTCGTCAGTCCGATCGTACGATTGGGATGGGCGCGCGACCAGGTCGCTTCTCCTCTAGCGATCGAAATCCCAGGGTTGCAGACGACCCGCAGCGCCAAGCACGATGACCGGAGTGTCCTCCTTGTATTCGGGCGCTGCCGCCACCTGCGCCTTGGTAAGTTCGAGCGTGATGCTGTCGCGCTTGCTGGCCACGCCTCCAAAGCGGATCGCGCTCCAGTCGACCACGATCTTCCGGCTGCCCACGCCGAGAAAGCCGCCGAAATCAACTACCGCGGCACGCACGGTGCCCTCGCGGTCCACGATCACATCTACGATGCGTCCCATGTCCTCGTTCGCCGCGCTGCGAACCTCGCGGCCAAGAATGCCGTGGGCATCTCTCGCGCCGATCACGGTGACCGACGGCGGTGGCGGCGGGTTCTTGCCGGGATCCGGCTTGGTGCGCGCACCCTGCGTCGTCCCGGCATCCTGCGCGACGGAAGCCGCCGGCGCGGCGGCAAGTATGGCCATCAAAACCGCAATGAGAATATCGATACGCATAGACCCCTCCCGACTACTAGATGCATGAGCAGATAGCGTGGCTCCTAATGCGTCAGCACGATCGACACCTGGATTTGGCCGCGCGTTCGCAGCACCTCGAGCGACACTTCCTCGCCGTGACGGCGTACTCTGAGGTCGACGCTCGACGGACCGAGTTGCAGGTCGCGGAGCACCACCTCGTTGAGGAATTCCGGCAGGCGCGGGTCACGAAGGCGGATCTCGCCGCGCGCGGCGTCGAACTCGAGACCGAGCGCCGCCTCCAGCAGCGTGAACGCCGTTGCACTGGCCCACGCCTGCGGCGCGCAGGCGACGGGATAAAGCACCGGCCCGCGCCGCCGTTCGCGCCGGAAACCACAAAACAGTTCCGGGAGCCGCCGCAGGTCCATGTAGCTGGCAGCGTCGAACAGCCCCTTGAACAGGTGTGCGACCGACCGCTTCAGCCCGTAGCGTGCCAGGCCAAGCGCGATCAGCGCGTTGTCGTGCGGCCAGATCGAACCATCGTGATAGGACATCGGGTTGTAGCGGACCTCGCCGAGCGCGACGGTGCGGATGCCCCAGCCCGAGAAGAATTTTGGACTCATCAGATCGGCAGCGACCCGACGCGCGCGATCGGTCTGAACAATGCCGGTGAACAAAAGCTGGCCCGCGTTCGAAGTTCGCACCCTGCACGGCTGCTTGTCGCCGTCGAGCGCCAGCGCGTAGGTGCCGAGTTCGTCGCACCAGAACGCTTCCTCGAAGCGCTCGGCGAGACGCCGCGCGGCGGATTCGAGTTCTGCGGCGCGGTCGTTCAATCCCAGGCGGCGGGCACAACGCGCGGCAAGTTGCTTGCCGGCAAATACATATCCCTGGACCTCCGCCAGCGCGATGTATCCTTCCGCGAGCCGCCCGTCGGCATGAAAGATCGCGTCGAATGAATCCTTCCAGCCCTGATTGGCAAGCCCCTGCTCCGTGGCACGCTGGTATTCGACGAAGCCGTCCTTGTCGGGGTCGCCGGGACCGTCGATCCATTGCAGCGCCGCCTCGACCGCGGGCCACAGTTCGGCGAGCGTCGCCTCGTCGCCAGTGCGCTCGACATAGAGACCGGCCAGCAGCACGAACAGCGGCGTCGAATCGACGCTGCCGTAGTATTGCGCGAACGGCACCTCGCGCAGCGCCGCCATCTCGCCGCCGCGCATCTCGTGCAGGATCTTGCCTGGCTCGGCATCGGCGCGCGGATCGACCGTCTTGGCCTGAAAGAAAGCGAGCCGCCGTAGTACGCCCTGGGCCACGCGCGGGTCGACCCACAGCATCTGCATCGCCGTGATCAGTCCGTCGCGGCCGAACGTGGTCGAATACCAGGGAATGCCCGCATAGGGATATCGGCCCTGCGGCGTTTCCGTCGTCAGCATGTTGAGGTCGGCCATCGCCTGGCACAGCACCTCGTTGAAGATATTGTTCGAAGTCTCGATGCTGGCTGCGCCGGCCGAGGATCGGCGCATCTCGCGGCGATGTGCGAGCAGGCCACGAAAAAACGGCACCGGCTTCTGCATGACCGGCTTGTTGCAGGACACCGCGACGAAGAGCGACGTTACGTGCCCTGGCGCCAATTCGAAATGATAGATCGCCGAATTGACGGCGAGCCGCGTCGGCCGTGGATCGAAATGCAGGGCGGTCACGCGGGTCTTGCCGTCGAGCCCGTTATATTCGAGCACGACATCGGAGGGACCGAGCAACCGGCTGGCGCCGATGCCGCGGCGGGCGCGGCGCTCGCCGCGCACCTCGAACAGGTCGGCGAAATCGTTATCGAACAGCAGCGTCAGATCGAAACTGGCCAGCCGGTCGCCGTGATTTTGCAGGGCTATCCGCTGGTAGGCGGTGCCGCGCCACAGAAAGATCGAGCGGATGATGTGCAGCGTGTCCTTCTGCAGCACCAGCCTGTCGTGGCGGTACACGTCGGAATTGGTGAGATCGACGGTCAGCGCCGAATTGTCATCCCGCAGGTTGGAGCCTAGCAACAGCGGCTGAACGTCATCGAGCACCATTTCCAGTCGGGCGAGATAGCGTGTGTCCGCGTTGAACAGACCGTCGGGCCCGCCGGCCGATGCGCCGATATCACCGTGGCTGTCGAGCACGATGAAAGTGTCGTCGTGCTTGAGCGAGCGGCGCAGCCGCGTCGCCGGTCCCGTCATCGGGATATAAAATGGCGACTCGGCGACCTGCCCGGCGGCTTCAACGGTGATCAGTTGACTGACTTCGGCTGTCATTCGGACCTCGAGCGATTTCCTCGCGTTGCGACAAACGCACCGGTACGCAAAACTACTGCCGCAGATCAGGCCGCATGCGTGGCCAGGCGCCCCATTTCGCGCGCCACCAGTTCACGGTAGGGCCCCTTCCCCTGCACCAGAAGATCAGGCGGCCCATCCTCGATGATACGACCGCCCTGCAGCATCACCACGCGGTCGAAATTGCGCAGGGTTGCCAGGCGGTGGGCAATCGCAATCACGGTACGCCCGCGCATCAGGCGCGACAATGCCTCGCGGATCGCCTCTTCGGACTCGCTGTCGAGCGCGGCCGTGGCCTCGTCCAGCAACAGGATGGGGGCGTCCTTGAGGAAGGCGCGCGCGATCGCGATCCGCTGGCGCTGTCCGCCAGAGACCTTGATGCCGCGGTCGCCGACGATGGTCGAGTAGCCGCTGGGCAGCGCCTCGATGAAGT
>DAIMKE010000673.1:0-4313 GCA_036721875.1 Bradyrhizobium sp.
CGTCCACCGCGAGTACGCCGGTTTCGTCCGCGAGCAGCGGGTTGATGTCGAGCCCGCGGATTTCAGGAACGTCGGCAGCCATCTGCGCGAGCTTCACAAGGACCATCGCGACGGCGTCATGCTTCACTGCCGGCACGTCGCGATAGGCACGCAGCAGTCGCGAGACGCGGGTGCGCTCGATCAGCCTGCGCGCCAAATGCAGGTCCAGCGGTGGAAGCGACAGCGACTTGTCGTTGATGATCTCCACGGCCGTGCCGCCACGGCCGAACACGACCACGGTTCCGAAGGTCGGGTCGTCGGCAAGCCCGAGAATGAGTTCACGCGTCTTGGCCCGCACCACCATCGCCTGCACCATCACGCCCGAAATGCGGGCGTCCGGCCGCAACGACTTCGCCCGGGCGAGGATATCGGCCGCGGCCTTGCGGACGGCGTCGGGGCTGGTGAGATTGAGCACGACGCCACCGACGTCGGACTTGTGCACGATGTCGCGCGACATGATCTTGAGCACGACAGTGGAGCCTTGGGCAAATAGCTCGGTGGCGTGGGCGACAGCCTCCTCCGCATCGGCGGCGGCGAACGTCGGCACGAACGCGATGTCATAGGCGTCGAGCAGCCGCTTGACCTCGATCGGATCGAGCCACGAGCGCCCATCGGCGAGCGCCGCTGCAACGACCTTTCGTGCAGCCTCCTTGTCGGGGGCAAAGTCGGCCGGCATGGCCGGCGGAACCTGCGCCAGTATTTCCACCACCTCGTGGTGTCGAACGAGATGCATGAAGCCGAGGACGGCGTCACCCCCGGTCTGGTAGTTGGGAATCCCGGCACCGCTCAACAAGTCGCCGACCGACTGATCCGCGCCGACCCAGACCGCGAGTACCGGCTTTGGCCGCATGCGATGCTCGGCACGGTACTTCTGGACCACGCCGGTCACGGCTGCGGCGATTTCATCGGCCCGCGCGATTGCCGTCTGGACATTCATGACCAGCACGGCGTCATTGTCAGGGTCGGCGAGTAATGCTTCGAGCGCCACGGCATAGCGTGCGGCATCGGCGTCGCCGATGATATCGACCGGGTTCGATTTCGACCATGTCGGGGGCAGTACCGCATCCAGCTTCTTGTGGATCGCAGGCGATATGTCGGCGGGAACACCCCCAAATTCGACAAGCCGGTCGACGGCCAGCACGCCGATACCGCCACCATTGGTCAGGATCGCAAGCCGTTTCCCCGGCAGGGATTTGACCCGCCCCAGGGTCTCCGCGCAGTCGAACAGCTCGCGCAGATCAGACACCCGCAACATGCCCGCGCGCCGGAAGGCGGCATCATAGACAGCGTCGGCGCCTGCCAATGCTCCGGTGTGGGTCGCAGCGGCCTTGGCGCCCTGCGCCAAACGGCCGGATTTGACGACGACGACGGGCTTTACCCTGGCAGCCGCGCGCGCCGCCGACATGAACTTGCGCGCGTCCTTGATCGCTTCGATATAGAGAAGGATGGCGTGGGTCTTTTCATCGAGGGCGAAGTAATCGAGCAGGTCGGCGATGTCGACATCGAGTTGGTCGCCGATCGAAACGATGCCGGAAAAGCCGACCGAGCGCTGCGCGGCCCAATCGACCATGCCGGCGGCGATGGCGCCGGACTGCGAGATCAGTGCCAGATTGCCCGCCGCCGGCATATGCGCGGAGAAGCTGGCGTTGAGGCTGACGCCGGGCATCATGATGCCGAGGCAATTTGGACCAATCAGCCGCATGCCGTATTTTTGTGCGGCCCGCTCTGCGGCGTCGGCCAGCGCCTTCGCACCATGGTTGAGCCCGGCGCTGACAATGACCGCCCCCGCGGCGCCGCGACGGCCTGCCTCATCGATGAGTCCCGCGATCGATTGGGCCGGTGTGGTTAGCACGACAAGTTCGGGCGCAAACGCCAGTTCCTGGATGCTGCCGACGGTTGCGACACCGTCGATCTCGGGATAGCGCGGATTGACGAGGCCGAACTCGCCCTTGAACTGGGCCTTGCGGATATTGTCCAGAATCGCGCGACCGACCGAGCCATGGCGCGGGCTGGCGCCGATCAGCGCGACGGAACGCGGCGAGAGCAGCTTTTTCAGACGATAGGTCGACATCGGTGATCAATACCCCGTAGATCGCGGTTCCCTCTGAAGGTATCCCACGCAATGTGTTCTTGGCGCGGCATGATAGCCGCGCACCGTCTCGGACCGATGACAGGAGCTGGATTGGAACCGCGACGAAGTCAGTGACGAACGTAATCGCCGGGCGCGTCGGGCAGATTGCCCTCCTCGGATCCTTTGCCCATACGCGGCGGCTCGGATGGCTCGCCGGATCGCGCGGCCAGCCACTTCGTCCACTCCCGCCACCACGATCCTTCGACCAACGGCACTATCCTGAGCCATTCGTCGGGGCCGGTATAGGTGGCGTGCGCCACCTCCGTCTTCATCCGATAGGAGTGGCCGGGCTCGCCCGGAGGCGCTACGATTCCCGCATTGTGACCGCCGCTGGTGAGAACGAAGGTGACGTCGGCATCGACCTGATAGTGGATCTTGTAAACGGATTTCCATGGCGCGACGTGATCGCGAACGGTCCCGACCACGAACATCGGCGTGCGAATATCCGACAGCGAAATCGGCTTGCCTTCGACGACGTATCGGCCCCCGGCGAGGTCGTTGTTGAGAAACAGTTTGCGGAGATATTCCGAGTGCATCCGGTATGGCAGGCGGGTGGCATCCGCATTCCAGGCCATCAGGTCGCTGCGCGCGGTCCGCTCTCCCATCAGATAGTCATGCGTCAGTCGCGACCAGATCAGATCGTTGGAGCGCAACAACTGGAATGCGCCCGCCATCTGCGTGGTGTCGAGCACGCCATGTTCCCACATCATGTCCTCGAGAAACGCGACCTGGCTCTCGTTGATGAAGAGCGTCAGTTCGCCGGCTTCGGTAAAATCGGTTTGCGCGGCAAGCAGGTTGATCGACTTCAGGCGATTGTCGCCGTCTCGCGCCATGGTCGCGGCTGCGATCGACAGCAGCGTTCCGCCCAGGCAATAGCCCAGTGCATGGACCTGGCGATCGGGCACGATCTCGTTGATCGTATCGAGCGCGGCCGAGACGCCGAGCTTCCGGTAATCATCAAAGCTGACGTCACGGTCGGCCGCATCCGGATTTCGCCAGGAGATCATGAAGACGGTGAAGCCTTCGCCGGTGAGATACTTCACCAGCGAATTCTGCGGCGAGAGGTCGAGAATGTAGTACTTCATGATCCAGGCCGGCACGACCAGGATCGGTTCCGGGTGAACCTTTGCGGTGGTCGGATAGTATTGGATCAGTTCGATCAGATCGTTGCGGAACACGACCTTGCCGCGCGATGTCGCGACGCTTTCGCCGACGACGAAATCTCCGGTCTTGATCGGCGCAAGCCCCGCTGACAGCAGCTGGACCCAGTCGCTGCAGAGATTTTGCCAGCCTCGCACGAAGTTCTTGCCACCGCTCTCGAAAGATTTTCGCAGCACCTCCGGATTGGTCGCGGCAAAATTGGATGGCGACAGCACGTCCAGCATCTGCCGGACCGAGAACTCGACGATCGCCTCGTTCTGCTTCGCCACGCCGCGTACGCCCGTGGTGGCATTGTGCCACCATTGTTGACCCAGGAGAAACGCCTGCGCCATCAGATTGAACGGCTGCTGCTCCCATTCCGGCCGATCGAAACGCCTGTCCTGTGGCTGCGGCCTGATCAGTGACCACGGCCCCCGTTCGGGCGAGTGCATATTCCGGGCGGCGTCAAACAGTTGCTTCGCTTCGATGAGCGCGCCCTGCGCAATCTCGATCTGCCGCTGCGGCGCCGCGGCGAGATGCGAGAGCCAATCCGCATAGGCCATTAGCAGCGCCGCCGGGGAAATGCCGCCGGTGAAGCGCGCCAGCATGGCATGGAAGGCCCGATCGGCCTGATAGGCCTCAACCTCATTGCCTTGTGTTACCGGCGTAGCCGGCGGTTCCATCGGGACAACGGACGGCCGGTCGCGCTGGTCCGCGGCGCGGGGCCGAAGCGGCAAGACGGTCACTTCTGCTGTCGGCAGTGTCGATTTCGGCTGCATGATATCTGATCGATTCAGCGACGGCCGTGGATCAGGTTCGATGTCGTGGCGATCATCCGCTCGCCGTGCCTGAACAGCCGTTCGGAGTCGCGACGAAAGAAGTCGAGCTGGTGCTGTCCGCATTCCTCGCACATCGTCTTGACGTCCTTGACCGAATGCGCGCCTGCCATCTTGGCCACGAACTCGGTGAAAAGCTGCGTTTCAGTACGCGTTCGCTCCATCAT
>DAIMKE010000674.1:0-4312 GCA_036721875.1 Bradyrhizobium sp.
CGCGAGATCTACCTCGTCTCGGAAAACCCGCACCTCTATCCGGCGTCCGACATCGCGCCCGGCGTCAAGGTCGCGCATCGCGACGACCTCGACGCCGTGCAGAAGACCTGTCGCACGCTGAAGGGTGCTTCCGCCATCGTGTTCGTGCAGACTTGTGCGGCCGAGAAACGCCGCCGCCGCAAGCGCGGGCTGATGGAAGATCCGGCGCGCCGCGTCATGATCAATCCGGCGGTCTGCGAAGGCTGCGGCGATTGCTCGGTGCAGTCGAATTGCATCTCGGTCGAGCCGCTGGAAACCGAGATGGGCCGCAAGCGCGCCATCAACCAGTCGACCTGCAACAAGGACTATTCCTGCCTGAAGGGCTTTTGCCCGTCCTTCGTCACCATCGACGGCGGCAAGCCGCGCCGCCGCGCGCCGGCAAGCCCTCGACACGACAGGCCTCGGCGATCTGCCGGAGCCGGCGACGTCTCCGTCGCTGGCGCGGCCCTACAACATCGCGGTCGGCGGTGTCGGCGGCACCGGCGTGCTGACCATCGGCGCGCTGCTCGGCATGGCCGCGCATATCGAAGGCAAGGCCAGCATGATCCTCGACATGTCCGGCCTCGCGCAGAAGGGCGGCGCGGTGCTCAGCCACGTCCGGCTTTCCGAGCACACCGCCGACGTCACCTGCTCGCGCATCGTTACCGGCACCGCCGATCTCGTGATGGCCGCCGACGAGGTGGTCGCGGTGTCGAAGGACATGGTCACGCTGTGCGAGTCTACCCGCACGGTCGGCATCATCAACAGTCACGTCATCCCGACCGCGGATTTCATCCTCAACCGCGACTTCAATTTCCAGACCCGCAAGCTCAACTCGGTGCTGGAGACCGAACTGCGCAAGGATTCTTCCTTCTACGATTTCACCAGGCCCGCCGAGGCGCTGCTCGGTGACTCCATCGCCACCAACATCATGATGCTGGGCTATGCCTACCAGAAGGGCCTGCTGCCGCTGTCGGCAAAGGCGATCCTGCAGGCGATCGAGGTCAACGGCGTCGCCATCAAGATGAACACGCAGGCGTTCCAGCTCGGTCGTCTCGCCGCGGCCGATCCTGCACGGCTCGCCGACATGATGAAGGACCAGGACGAGACGGCGCCCCCGAAAGCGCTGGACGCGTTGTCGCTCGACGAGATCATCACGCACCGCATGGGGCACTTGACCCTCTATCAGAGTTCGCGGCTCGCCAAGCGCTACCGCAACCTCGTCACCCAGGTGCGCGATACCGCCACCAAGGGCGGTTACGGCGACGCGCTGCCGCGCGCGGTTGCGATCAACTACGCAAAGCTGCTCGCCTACAAGGACGAGTACGAGGTCGCGCGGCTCTTTACAGATGGCCGGTTCGAAAAGCTGCTCCGCGACCAGTTCGAGGGCGACTTCAAGTTCAACTTCAACCTCGCGCCGCCGATGCTCGCCGGCAAGCCCGATGCAATGGGACGGCCCGGCAAGCGCGCGTTCGGCGCCTGGATGATGCCGGTGTTCCGGACACTGGCAAAACTGCGCTTCCTGCGCGGCACGCCGCTCGACATATTCGGCTACAGCGCCGACCGCAAGCTCGAGCGCGACCTGATCGCGGGCTATGAAAAGGACGTCGCAACGGTGTTGGGCCTGCTGTCGCCGGTCACGCACGACACCGCGCTCGAAATCCTGTCATTGCCCGACCGCATCCGCGGCTACGGCCCGGTCAAGGAGAAGGCGGTTGCTGACGCGAAAGGTCGGCACGCGCAACTCGCCGCCGATCTCGTCAACCCGCCACCGGCCCCGCGCCAGATCGCGGCGGAGTAGGGCGCAGCGCGTCCGTAGTCCGGGCGAGCGAAGCAACCCGGGGGCTGTCCCCGCATGTCGCTTCGCTCATGCGGGCTACGCAACTCCGTCGCTGCGACGTGATGGTGAGTACGCTCCGCTTGCCCGCCCTACGGCCTTTCGCCGCGGCCTGAAGTATGATTTCGTCCTTACCGAAGGGGCTACTAGAGCCTCGCAAAACAATTCAGGGGAGGACGATGATGCGCTTTTCCGCGGTGATCCTCATGGCAATCTCATCCTTGTTCGCTTCTGCCGCACTGGCTCAATCTCCTAAACTCGCTGTCGAAGAGATGATGGTCCCGTCCTCCGACGCGGGCATCGAGATCTATGTGCGCAACAAGCGCCCCGCCGACATGACCTCGTTCCGGCCGGAGCGCACCGTGCTCTACGTGCACGGCGCTACCTATCCGGCATCGACCGCCTTCGATCTGCAACTCGATGGCATGTCGTGGATGGATTACATCGCGTCCCGCGGCTACGACGTTTACCTGCTCGACCTGCGCGGCTACGGCAAGTCGACACGGCCGAAGGAAATGAGTGACAAGCCGGAAGCCAACGCGCCGCTGGTGCGCGGCGAGACCGCGGTCAAGGACATTTCATCCGTCGTCGATTTCATTCTCAAGCGGCGCAACATCTCGAAGGTCAATCTGCTCGGCTGGTCGTGGGGCACGACGCTGATGGCGACGTACACGACGCAGAACGCCGCGAAGGTCGAGCGACTGGTGCTGTATGCACCGGTGTGGATTCGCAACACGCCTTCGCTGGTGCAGTCCGGTTCCGGGCCGATCCCGGCCTACCGGATGGTGCGGAGGGATCAGGCGCTGGGGCGATGGCTCACGGGCGTCGCCGATGACAAGAAGGCCAGCCTGATTCCGGCCGGCTGGTTCGACGCCTGGGCCGATGCCACCTGGGCCACCGATCCCGACGGCGGCAAGATGAACCCGCCGGTGCTTCGCGCACCGAACGGCGTCGTGATTGACGGCGCGGAATTCTTCGGCGCGGGCAAGGCATATTACGATCCTGCGAAGATCAACGTGCCGACGTTGCTCGTTCTCGCGGAATGGGACAAGGACACGCCGCCCTACATGGCACAGACGCTTTTTCCCCTGCTGACCAACTCGCCCGGCAAGCGCTTTGTGCAATTGGCCGAGGGCACGCACAGCATCATCATGGAGAAAAACCGCCTGCAATTGTTCAAGGCGGTGCAGGCATTCCTGGATGAGGCGGCAAGCCCGTAAACAAGCACGCGGTCCGTAGGGTGGTTAAAGGCGCGAAACGCCGTGCCCACCGTTTCACACTCCGCTCGCGATGGTGGGCACGCTACGCTTTGCCCACCCTACAATTCACACGTGTGCCCGTCGGGCAAATCGGTCCGTGCTTCGATCGGCGGCGGTGTAGAGAACGTCGAAAAATCCGTTGCGCGAAAATGCGAATTTCGCCAGCCATTCCAACGTGATTTGGG
Source organism: Bradyrhizobium sp. (assembly GCA_036721875.1). Classification (GTDB taxonomy): domain Bacteria; phylum Pseudomonadota; class Alphaproteobacteria; order Rhizobiales; family Xanthobacteraceae; genus Bradyrhizobium. The sequence goes on from DAIMKE010000674.1 coordinate 3,300, forward strand.
CCGTCCAGCCTGCGGATCGAAAATAAACCGCTTCATCTTTGCCAGAAACAATGGCCTCCTTGCGCCATCCCGCCTCATGAAGAGGGGCGTACGCGTCGTCACGATACGTGGAGTGCGGGTTGCGGTGGACGCGATGGCGTTGCACGCGAGAGAGATCGCAGGGCGGCGAAAGCCGTGAGCGATCGATCCCGCGCAGGACGAGCGACGTTGTTGCGTACGGCAAAACCGTGTGGTCCTGGCGCCCGTGGCTGGCGTCAAGCTTTGCGGAGGCGAGGGTGCCCGACCGGGTCGACCTTCGCCGCCAATCTGCGAGGCGACGGAGGCAAAACGAATTCGTCTCCGAGGAGAGCGCGGCATAAGCCGTCAAACCATTGCGCAGGGAAGGCCGGATGCTCTCCGCTGGACCTGTATGCTCGTGTGCGCACTTCTCTGTGCAAATTGCACACGAGACCGCGGGTGCAGCGCGCACCCGGTCTTCCCTGCGCCCTCTCGATTCCGGAGGGCCGAGCGACCAGGCACAACTCGGGCGCACAGCGCCGCGAGATGGCGTTGGCATATCTGCCGCTCACCGCCCGATACGATTTTGCCCGATAATCATCCCGACTTGAGTCCAGTCGCTACCGTCTCGCCTGACGGAATATTTCCGCGCTTGCCAAGGGGGCAGGGACAGGCCAGAAAACTTTCAGGAAGAAGAAACGCCAACGGAGCAAGATTTGACCATCAAAGGCAAAGCCTACATTGCCGGGATCTACGAGCATCCCACCCGGCACGCACCCGATAAATCCACCGCGCAGTTGCACGCCGAGGTCGCCAAGGGCGCGATCGAGGATGCCGGGCTGACCAAGGCCGACATCGACGGCTATTTCTGCGCCGGCGACGCCCCCGGCGGCCTTTGGCCGATGGTCGATTATCTCGGGTTGAAGGTGCGCCACGTCGATTCCACCGAAACCGGCGGCTGTTCCTATTTGATCCATCTCGGCCACGCCGCCGAAGCGATCGCCGCGGGCAAATGC
>DAIMKE010000675.1:0-4311 GCA_036721875.1 Bradyrhizobium sp.
CATGATGAGCTACACCGTGATGGGCGATGCGGTGAACCTGGCGTCGCGGCTCGAGGGCGCCAACAAGATCTATGGCAGCCACTCGCTGGCGTCGGCGCCCGCGATTGCCGCCGCCGGCGATGCAATCGAGGGCCGGGAAATCGACCGGTTGGTGGTGGTTGGCCAGACCAAGCCCGAATCCGTGTTCGAGATCATGGGGCGCAAGGGTGAACTGACCGAAAAGCAAGTGGCTTTGCGGGAGCGCTATGCGGAGGGTCTCGCCGCCTACCGTGAGCGCCGCTGGGATGACGCGCTCCGCGCTTTCCACACCGCGCTGGAAGCGGTCCCCGGCGATGGCCCATCGATTGCGATGGCCGCGCGGGTCGAAAATTTCCGGGTCAATCCGCCGGCGGCCGACTGGGACGGTTCTTGGCAGCTCGATCAGAAATAACGCTGAGACGGCCTCGCCTACGCGGCCAGAAAATCCAGCACGATCTCGCAATATTTCTGCGGCGCCTGTTCGAACATCGGATGCGTGGTGCCCGGGATCATCTCGGTGCGCGATCCCTTCACGTTGGCCGCCAGCGCGTGCAGCACCTGCGGCAGCGTGCCCTTGGTGTTGGCGCCGCCGATGAACAGGGTCGGCGTCCTGATCGCCTCCGCATCGGCCTTCGAGAACGGCGGACGCTGGTCGCGCGTCTGGCCGATCAGCGTGTTGGCGTTCTCGCGCAACTGCTGCTTCGGTGTCGCCGGCAGCCGCTTCCAGGCGCCGGGACCTTCCAGCGCGTCGATGAATATCTGCAGGCCGCCGTCGATGTCGCCCCTGGCGATCACCTCGGCGGAAGCTGCGATGCGTGCCGCGAGTGGGGAGGGACTGGGCTTGTAGGCCGGGTCGAGCGTACCGTCGAGTTCGCCACCGGGTTCGGCCAGGATCAGTTTTTGCAACAGATCCGGCCGCCGTTGCGCCACGCGAAAGCAGATATGGCCGCCGCGGGAATGCCCCATCAGGTCGACGGGCCTGGTATCCAGCTTCTCGATGAAGGCGATGACGTCGTCGACATGCTGGGCGATCGAATAGGTATCGCCGACGCCGTCCCAATGCTCGGGGAAGAAATGCCGCAACGACGGCGCGATCACGCGATGCTTGCGCGTCAGCGGGCCCAGCACGCATGACCAGATCCGAAAATCGCACAGCGAGCCGTGTATGCACACCAGCGGCGGAGCGTTGGCCGCGCCCTGGCCTACCTCGAGATAGGCCATGTCGTATCCGTTGACGCTTATCGTTTGCATGAGGGCTCGTGCGGTGGGGAGGGGCAGGGGGCCATTGAATGGCGTCGCGAGAACCCCAGATCACCGGAAGTTGTTCATGCCGTCAAGTTCCGCCGGAATTCGGGTGGATAGCAATAATCTCCAAGCCTAGATTTACACGTGACAGGAAGCTGGGCGCATGAACAGGAGAATATGGAGCCAGCCATGACCGGGCACCATTTTGCGATATTCGACACCGCGATTGGCCGCTGCGGCATCGTCTGGGGCGGGCGCGGCATCATCTCGGTGCAACTGCCGATGGGCGATGAGAAGGAAACCCGCACTCGTCTGCAACAGCGGCACGATAACCTCGTGGAAACGCCGCCGCCGGCAGAGGTGCTGGCGGCTATCGACGGCATCGTTGAACTGCTGGAAGGTAAACCCAACGACCTTGCCGACGTCGTGCTCGACCTCGACGGCGTTCCCGAATTCAATCGCGGCGTCTACGACATCGCGCGCCAGATTCCTCCGGGCCAGACCCTGACCTATGGCGATATCGCCAAGAAACTTGGTGGCGTCGAACTGTCGCGCGACGTAGGCCAGGCGCTCGGGCGCAATCCCTGTCCGATCGTGGTGCCGTGTCACCGCGTGCTGGCGGCGGGCAACAAGCCGGGCGGCTTCTCCGCCAATGGCGGCGTGGTGACGAAACTGAAGATGCTCGCGATCGAAGGCGCTGCCGTGAACCACACGCCGAGCCTGTTCGACTGAGGTTCACCGTCCCTTGAAGTTCGGCGTCCGTTTTTCGTTGAAGGCCAGCACGCCTTCGCGGCGGTCCTCGGTCGGGACCATGCGGTTATAGGCCTCGATCTCGAGCGCGAGGCCGTCCCGCAGCGACTGTTGCAGGCCGCGGTGGATCGACAGTTTGGCTTGACGGGTCGAAATCGGCGCATTGCGGGCGATCCGCGCCGCGGTTGCCAGCGCCGCCGGCACCAGCTCCGACAGCGGAAATACCTCATTCACGAAACCCCAGGCGTGGGCTTCGGCCGCCGTGAACGGCTTGCCGGTCAGGATCAACTCCTTGGCGCGGCGCTCACCGACGGCTCGCGGCAGGGTTTGCGTGCCTCCGCCGCCCGGCATGATGCCGAGCGTCACCTCGGTCAGCGCGAAGCGCGCGGTGTCCGCGGCGTAGAGGAAATCGCAAGCGCCCGCGATCTCGCAGCCGCCGCCATAGGCCGCGCCATTGACGGCGCCGATGATCGGGACGGGGCAGTCGATCAGCGCCCGCACCATGCGCTCGAAAATGACGTGCTGACGCGTCCATGCCTCATCGGTCATGCCGCGGCGCTCCTTTAGATCGCCGCCGGCGCAGAAGGCCTTGTCGCCGGTGCCGGTCATCACGACGCAGCGCAGGCCTTTCGGATCGAGCGCGATGTCCTCGAACCAGCGCACGAGATCGCGCCCCATCTGGGTGTTCAGCGCGTTGGAGCCGTCCGGCCGGTTCAAGCGCACGACCGTGACGTGCTCGTCGATCGGTTCGAGCGCGAGCGTTTCAAAGGCTGATTTTTCCGCGGCGTTGCTCATGGCGCCTCGCAGGAGAATCCGTTGCCGGCGCGGCGAATTTTGCCCGTGGACGGGGAGGGGAAATGCGCCGTGCAGCATAGCGTATCGGTGTCGCAATAACGCTCCAGGAAGCTACGCCGCGTCGCCGCCGCCTGCGCCTGATCGACGTCGAACTTCGCGGATAGTTCCGGATAGCGCGTCTGCAGCGGCGAATGCATCAGGTCGCCCGAGAACACCGCGTCGTCCTTGCCGCGGCCGAAATTGAAGGCGACGTGGCCGGGCGTGTGGCCCGGCGTCGGCAGGATGCGCGCGTGGTCGCCGATCGCGTAGTCGTCGCGCACGACTTCAGCGAGCTTCGCTTCGACCACCGGCAACACGCTGTCGGCAAACGGCGGCACGGGCGTCTTCGCATGCGTTTCGGTCCAGTAGTCGAATTCGGTCTTGCCGAATACGTAGCGCGCCTTGGGGAAGGTCGGCACCCAGCGGCCGTTGTCGAGCCGCGTGTTCCAGCCGACATGGTCGACATGCAGATGCGTGCACATGACGTAGTCGATATCTCCGACGGAGAACCCGGCCGCGGCCAGCGCCCGCATGTAGGTGTCGTCGGTCTTCATGTTCCACTTCGGCCGCTGCGGCCGCGGCTTGTCGTTGCCGATGCAGCTATCGACCAGGATGGTGTGATGCGGCGTCTGCACCACATAGGACTGGAAGCACAGGATCAGCACGTCGTTGGCATCGAGCGCGCCGGCCTTCTGCATCCATCCCCGGTTCTCCGCCAGCAATTCCGGCGTCAGGCCCGGCAGCATCTCCAGCGCCGGCAGAAAGGTGGTTTCCTGCTCGATGATGCGGTGGATGGTGAGATCGCCGACGGTGAATTTGAGGTTCATGCTGCTTGCCTGCTTTCTTCCGGAATGAGGTCAGTGCATGCCGCCGTCTCCGTCTCTCGTTGCTTACGCCGGCGGCGGTACCGAGACCTTCACCGACGGCCGTTCCAGCATGCGCTGATGGAAGGCATCGAGCTTCGGATAGGCCTTGCGCCAGCCGCAATCGGCAAAACGAAAATCGGCATAGCCGAGCACGCAAACAAGGCCGATCTGTGCGATGTTGAACGGCCCCGACAGCACCTCGGGCTCGTTCTCGAACCGCGCCATGCCGGCCCATGCCCGGTTCCAGTGATCGTCGGACCACGCCGTCCACCGCAGCGGCTCCGGCCGCACCATGCCCTCGTAGCGGCACAGCAGCATGGAATCGAGCATGCCCTGCAGCAGCGAATGATCGCTCTTCACCTTCCACCTGTCGGGGCCGGATGTCGGGATCAGCTTGCCGCCGCCGGCAAGCTCGTCGAGATATTCGACGATGACATAGGAATCGAGGATGACGTCGCCGTTATCGAGGATCAGCACCGGCAGCTTCTTCAGCGGCGTGATCTTCGAGTATTCCTCATTCGGCTGGCCCGGCGCGACGGTGGCGGAGACGAACTCGATCTTGTCGATCAGCCCGGTCTCGATCGCGGCGATGCGTACC
>DAIMKE010000676.1:0-4309 GCA_036721875.1 Bradyrhizobium sp.
TTCCCGGACCGGGCTGTCCCGATCCACCATCTACCGCAAGATTGCCGAGGGCACGTTCCCGACACAGATCAAGATTAGCGTCAACGGGACCGGCTGGCACGAATCAGACATCAACCGCTGGATCGCAGATCCAGTCTCGTGGCGTCCGAAACGCGAATTTGATGAGGTCCGGTGAGGTCGCTGGTTGCCTGCCTTCCAGATCGCCCGGCGGCATGTCCGTTTGCTGCTTATACCAGTGAACCGGACCAGCCTCAGGCCGTAAAGGCTGGCGCTGTCGCGCCCCCGCTTCGCGGCTTCGGCCTTGACGGCCTGACGCCGCCCCGATGTGGGCTCTCCAAGCAGACAAGGGCGGATTGGGGGCGCACAACGCTTCTGACCCGGACCTGCTCTGCCTGCAGCACCCATGTGCTTACCAGCGGCTGCGACAACGCCCGCTCTGTGGACCGCAAGGCTCTGGAAGGCCGCGGGCGCGATGCACACAGTTGCGCACTTACGAATAAGCCGACGCCCGTCAGGAACTCGCGCGGCTGGATATTCTGCGGGTCGTTCCGGACTAAGAGCGGCTGCGATGATGCGCGCCTGCGCCTCAGCGCCGACTAGCCGTCTTTAGTTGACCGGATGAAGCGTCGTTTGTACGACCGATGCGGGCGCACATAGTGTATGTATGGGTGTATGTAGCCAAAAGGCGCATGTCGTAAGCTCTGATAATATAGGCGTTTCCCTCATTTGTTGGCGGACACTCTCTCCGCCACGTCGCTGCCATAACCCATTGTCTTACAACATGAATTTCTGAAACAGGCACATTCATCCCCACCCGGTACCCCACCCGGGGAGTGATGGACTTAGAACTCACGCTCGTGTCGATAGCGCAACCTGAGATTTATTCTGTAAAACAAAAAAATTTTTAATTGCAATACCTACGGCATCGACCGGGCGGTTTCGGCCACGAACTCCTAAAAGGCCATTTTTGGATCCGGCCCGGCTCGTCACTCCCTTTAGATCTGGTCTTGCGACGGCCCCTCCCGAACCTCCCGCAGCGCTCTGTTGAAGAAATGGCGGATCGCCTGGTCGCGGGCTTGAGGATCACTTAGCACGATGTTCTTCATTTCATTGTCGCGCTGGAACATCTTGATGGCTCCCTTGAAGAACGCCTGGCTGAAAGCTGAGAACACCACGTCCGGTGGGTTGTTGCGCAGCATATCGGTCAGGCCCTCGTCCATGATTTCGCGGTTGACCTGCTCGAAGCGGATGAAGTCCTCACGCGAAAACGTCGTGCCATGGCGGTCGTTGAACGCTTTGATAATCTCGGAGAGGGAGCGTTCCTCATCTTCCGTGTAGGGCTTGGCGGCAAACTCGCTGATTGGGCTGAGCAGTTCGGTGTCACCGGCCCTCAGTGATGCCGAGCCCTGCTCCTTCTGCTCGACGCGGAACGCCTGAAGCCGAAGCATGTCTTCGGTGATCTCGATGTCGGGCGGCACTTCTCGGTTCGGCAGCAGGCGCGAGAGCCAAGCTGAGTAGGAATAGATTTTTTCGAGCCCGGTATCGCCCAACATAACAATCTGCGCGACGAAGCTGTAGAAGCGCATGTAGCTCTTCAGAAGCTGGCGGAACTCTTCTTGCCGTCCCTCATCATCCTCGGCCTCGAAACGGGCCACGGCTTGCCGCACCAACCCTTCCAATCGTGCCCGGTCATGAGTGTCGAGCGCGCCTTTATAGAAGGTCTCGGCGAAACGATCGATTTCGCCCTGGTCGAGAATGCCGAAGCTCTTGAGTCGTGCTTCCAGCTCATAAATTTGGTTTGGATCGGAATTCGCTTCCAGCCCCGTTACCTCGAAGAACGGCCTGAACGCGCTCTGAATATCTTCGGTAGTGTTTTGGAAATCGAGGACATAGGTGCGGTCCTTGCCCGGGTGCGTCCGGTTAAGGCGCGAAAGCGTCTGGACGGCCTGAAGGCCGGCAAGCTTCCGATCAACGTACATCGCGCACAGCTTCGGCTGGTCGAAGCCCGTCTGGTACTTCTCGGCGACGATCAACACCTGATAGGCTTCGGTATCGAAGCGGCGCGGCAGCTCGGTTTCGGAGAAGCCGTTCAACTCTGCCTCGGTGAAGGTCTGGCCGTCCACCTCCAACTCGCCTGAAAACGCGACCAGCGGTTTCACGTCGGTGTAACCATTGGCTTTGTTGTACGCTCGGACACCGAGATAGTACCGGAGTGCATGCTCGCGACTTCCGGTGACGATCATTGCCTTGGCACGGCCGTCCAGCTCGTTCAGCACATGACGCTTGAAGTGCTCGACAATGACCTCAACCTTCTGGCCAATGGCGGTTGGATGGAGCGAGGCGAAGCGTGCCACGCGACGCTGGGCGCGGCGAATGTCCAGCTCCGGGTCATCCTCAATTGCCTTTTCAAGTTGATAGTAGGTTTTGTAGGTCATGTAGTTCTGGAGTACATCCAGAATGAACCCTTCCTCGATCGCTTGACGCATCGAATACAGGTGGAACGGGTGTGGCAATCCGTCCCCGCAGTCTGGAGGCCGTCTCCGGCTTGGAGCGCCAGATGGGCTCTAGAACGGCCAGAACGTCATCTGTAGTTATGTCTGCAACCGGCTTCGACCGAATTTGCTGGCAATAGGTCGTCAGGGTCATTGTCCATTGCGCTCGGTGCTTTGCATTTCGCCAGGACGGGGACATGCTCTCAATAAGGGCGTCAGCCGCTTCCCCGAACGTGGTTCGTGACTGTTGGGTGTTGCGGGCGGCCAGAGGATCGCGCCCCTCTAAGACGATCTGGCGAGCATTGGCGGCCTTCTCGCGGGCCTTCTGCAAGGGCACATCTTGGAGCGGGCCTAATCCCATCTCGCGGCGTCGACCGGCGACCTTCCACATGAACACCCACGACGCGGCACCGCTCGGGCTGATGCTGAGATAGAGACCGCCCCCATCCGAATGACGACCGGGCTTCGTGAGAGCCGCGACCCTGCGGGCGCTCAGTTTGTTGACAACCCTGGGCATTTCTTCCCCACCTTATTCCCCACCCGCATCTTCGGATTTCACCGGATTCGGTTGGACGACAATGGACAAGAAATGTCGTAAAGTGCTTGATTAATGGCGTCTAGTGAAACGGTGCTGAACCGAGTTGGACCTTAGTATGGCGGACACTCTCTCCGCCAGAGAACTCCTGTCCAGCCCGTGTCCGGCCCAAAGACATAGGTAACAGGTCGTACCTGAGACATGGGTGACAACCTCGTGCCGTTCGGGGTTGTCGAGGGGTTGCAGGGTTTCCTGCTCCAGGTCGAAATATCCCAGATCATAATGCATGAAGCTGACGAGCCAAATGCCGTCGTCGACTTCCTTGATGCCGAGCTTCTGGCCGGCCAACACAGTTGAGATGTTGATCCTCTTGCGGTGCAGGCAGAGCCGGCAGACCATCATTGCGGCGTGTTGAGGGTCCTGTTCACCGCAATTTAAAGGCATCCTTCACGCTGAAATTGTCCACCTCCGGTTGGGGGGTCCGTAACGGTATCCAGACTGTTCATGGCGCTCCATTGCCGTGGTTAGACAGCGGCAGGTTGATGCGGAAAGTCGCGCCGCCGTGATCCCGATTTTTTGCCGATATCACCCCTCCGTGCGCCTCGATAATGGTACGCGCGATGGACAGTCCCATGCCCATACCTTCGGCCTTGCTGGTGTAAAACGGCTCGAAGACCTCTTTTAATTTGTCTTCGGGAATGCCCGATCCGCGATCTGATACGGATAACTCGGCAAAGCTCTCGCCGCGCGAAGTCCGGATGCTGATGACGCGACTTTGGCTCGGTCGGTCCCTCATCGCGTCGATCCCATTCACGACGAGGTTCAGAATAACTTGTTGGAGTTGGATGCGGTCGCCCAGGACCGGGAGCGCGTCCGATGTGATGCGACTGACCAGTTCGACCTTTCGCCCAACGGCTAGAGACGAAAGAAATTCGACGGTGTCTCGAACAAGGTCATTGAGGTCGAAGTTTTTCAGTTCAAAGGGCGCCTTTTTCAGCAGGCTGCGCATCCGCCTGATAACCTCGTTGGCTCGCCGGTCATCCTTCAAGATGTCGTCCACGATTTCGTTCAGTTCCGCGATGTCGGGGGTCGGAGACCTGAGAATTGCCCGTGCGGTTTCCGCGTTGGTCAAAATCGACCCAAGCGGCTGGTTAATTTCGTGAGCAATCGATGCGGTTAGTTCGCCAGCGGTCGAGAAACGGTTGACATGGGCAAGTTCCGCCATGCGCTGCCGGGACTGCACTTCGGCCCACTGGCGACGGCGGTGTTCATTCAATAGGAC
>DAIMKE010000677.1:0-4300 GCA_036721875.1 Bradyrhizobium sp.
CTCCTGGCCTATGAAGCCGAGCGACGCCCGGCCACCACCGATCTCGTGATGCTCAACCGCCGCAACGGTCCCGAACAGGTCATGCAAATGGTCGAGGAGCGTGCGCCCAACGGCTACAACGTCGTCACCGACGTGCTGTCGCTGCAAGAGCTGGAGGACATCGCCGCCAATTACAAGCGCGTCGCCGGCTTCCAGGTCGAGGGGCTCAACGCCAAGCCGCCGATCGTGCAGTTCAAGCCCGAAGCGCCGCGGGCTGCGGGCTAGCGGAGCGCTTTCGCGGTCTCGACCAGGCGTGCGCTGGTCGTGGCGATTGCCAGCACGGTGCCGTCCTCCGCCATCAGCCGCCCCTCCACGAAGGCCACGGTCTTGCCGAGTTGCGTGACTTTGGCCTCGCCGGTGATCGGCCCCGGTTTGGCGGGGCTGAGGAAATTCACCGTCATGGAGATGGTCGCCGTATAGAGCCTGCCCTCTGTCATGGCGAACACCGCCGGCCCCATCGTGTCGTCGAGCATCGCCGAGAGAATGCCGCCCTGCACGAAACCGGCCGGGTTGCAGAAGTCATGTTTGCCGTCGAACCCGATCCGGATCCAGCCCTCCTCCGGCCGGGCATCGAGCAGGTGCCAGCCGAGCAGTCTTGCGCATGGCGGCGCAGGCAGATTGTCGAGAGCGGTTGCGATCATGGGAACCTCCGCGAGGTTTCATCCTGGCGCAGGCCTGCTGCCAGCATGATGTCAGCAGGCTTTCGCCGGTCGCATCTCATAGGTCCAGACCGTGCGCAATCGCCTTGCGCATCACATTGGGCAGCGCCTCGTCGGCCAGCGTTGCGACCGGCACCCAGCGCATGCCTTCCGGCGCCCGCGCTCGGCACGGCAGCCGTATAGATCACGAGTTCAAGCGGAAAATGCGTGAACACGTGCGTGACGACGCCGGCCCTGCGGTGCCAGCGTTCCACGCCCCTGAGCGCAGGCGCCTGCTTCAATGCCACCTTGTCGTCCTGTCCGGCGATCCAGTCCGAGCCCGGCACTTCGGTCATGCCGCCGAGCAGGCCTTTTTCGGGCCGCGTGCGCACCAGAAGTTCGTCGCCGCGCGTGACGATGAAGGCCGCGCCGCGGCGCAGGTCTCCGGACTTCTTCGGCGCCTTGCGCGGAAACGTCTCCTGATCGCCGCGCAAGCGGGCGGCGCAATCATCATTCAACGGGCACAGCGCGCAAGCCGGCTTCTTCGGCGTGCAGATCGAGGAGCCCAGATCCATCAGCGCCTGGGCGCTGTCGCCGGCGCGAGACTTCTCGTCGCCGGCGCGGGCGGGGCCCAGCAGCGTCGACGCCAGTTCCTGGATGCGCGGCTTGGCCTGCGGCAGCGGCTCTTCCACCGCATGAAGCCGCGACGTCACGCGCTCGATGTTGCCGTCGACCGGCATGGTCCTGAGGTCGAAGGCGATCGCGCCGATGGCGGCTGCCGTGTACGGCCCGATCCCCGGCAATTTGCGCAAGCCTTCCTCGGTGTCGGGAAACACCCCGCCATGGTCGCGCAGCACGGCCACCGCGCAGGCGTGAAGGTTACGCGCCCGCGAATAGTAACCGAGCCCGGCCCACATCCGCAGCACGTCGTCCTGCGAGGCCCGGCCGAGCGCGGCGATATCCGGCCAGCGCGCCAGGAATTTCTCGAAATACGGCCCGACCGTCTTGACGCCGGTCTGCTGCAGCATGATTTCGGACAGCCAGACCCGGTAAGGATCCGCCCGCTCGCCCGCCGGCGGCCGCCACGGCAAGTGGCGGCGATGACGGTCATACCAGTCGAGCAGCAGCGCGGGACGATCGGCGCTCTCGGAGACGATGGGCTTCTTTTTGGTGACAATTGTTGCGGGCACGTCGCACTCTAGAATTTGAACGTCGCAATTTCCAGACCTTGCCGGTTATAACGCAACACGTTATAGTCTGCCATGATTCAGAGCTTCGCGGATGCCGAGACGAGATCTATCTGGTCAGGCCAGCGTAGCCGAAGACTTCCAACTGATATCCAGAACGTGGCGCTACGGAAACTTCGTCTCTTGAATCAGGCCCGGGGGCTTGGCGATCTCCGTGTTCCGCCGGGCAATCGCCTCGAGGCTTTGAAGGCGGATCGGCATGGACAGCATTCGATCCGAATTAACGACCAATGGCGTATCTGTTTCGTTTGGACTGAGGGAGGACCGGCACATGTCGAAATCGTCGACTACCACGACTAAGAGCAGCCTTCTTCACAACCCACATCCCGGCGAGATCCTGCTCGAGGAGTTCCTCAAGCCGATGGAGCTTAGCCAGAACGGGCTGGCGCGCGCCGTTCACGTTGCACCGCGTCGCATCAACGAGATTGTGCTCGGCAAGCGGGACATCACCGCCGATACCGACCTTCGGCTCGCGCGCTATTTCGGTCTGTCCGAAGGATTCTTCCTCGGTCTGCAAATGGATTACGACCTGATGCAGCGACGGCGCGAGATCGACCGCGACCTGAAGGCCATTCGTCCGCGCGCGGCGTGACCGAACCCGCTCCAGCCGATATAGTCACCTCCATGGCAAAACCCGGTCCGATCTCCGCAAAACCACTTTCCGTCCTGCTCGGCGACGTCTTCTCGGACGCCTATGCCAAGCAGGGGTTTGCCTCGCGCGAGCTGGTGACGCGCTGGGCCGACATCGCCGGGGCCGAAATCGCCGCCCATTCCGAGCCGATGAAGATGCAATGGCCGCGGCCGGTCGAAGGGCAACCGCAGGAACCGGCCACGCTGGTGTTGCGGGTCGAAGGCCCGATGGCGCTGGAGATCCAGCATTCCTCCGACGTGATCCTGCAACGGGTCAACCGCTACTTCGGCTGGAGCGCGGTCGGCCGGCTGGCGTTGCGGCAGGCCCCGCTCTCGCGCCGCAGAGCCCCTCGCCCGCGCGCGCCGGACCCGAAGTCGGTCGCCGAGGTCGCCGGGACCCTCACCGCGATCGAGGATGAGGAACTGCGCAATGCGCTGGCGCGGCTCGGCGCCTCGATCAAGCGAAATTGACGCCGCGACACGGTACAGCTGCTGCAACCCGCCATTGCCACAATTATCGTTTCAAGCTAGCGAAGGCTTGTTTTTCGGAACTTCCCGGCGTGAACGCGCCACTCGGAGCATACCTTGATGATCACGCGCCGCGCCTTCACCGCCGCCCTGTCGCTGACCGGGTTCGCCGCCCTCGCCGGCTTCTCGCCGCTGCGGCTGATCCCGGATGCCACCGCGCAAGGTGCGGCCGACGTCGCCAAGCCGCAGTCGCTGCCCGACATGGCGCTTGGCCCGGCCAACGCGACCGTCACCGTCACCGAATACGCCTCGATGACCTGCCCGCACTGTGCGGCGTTCACTGAAAAGGTGTTTCCGAAGATCAAGTCGGAGTTCATCGACAGCGGCAAGATCCGCTTCGTGTTCCGCGAGTTCCCGCTCGACATCAAGGCCGCCGCGGGATCGATGCTGGCGCGCTGCATCGCCAAGGATGACGCTCCGAAATTCTTCGCCGTGATCGACCTGCTGTTCAAGCAGCAGAACGACTGGGTAACGAAGAACACCACCGAGACGCTGATCCGGATCGGCAAGCAGGCCGGCCTCACCCAGGCGCAGGTCGAGGAATGCCTGAAGGATCAGGCCCTGCTCGACAAGATCGCGGCCGACCAGAAATACGCCGCCGACGTTCTGAAGGTGCAGTCGACCCCGACCTTCTTCATCAACGGCGAAATAATCAAGGGCGAGCAGAGCTTCGAGGAGTTCTCGAAGCGCATCAACTCCCTGTTGAAGAGCTGATTCGCGCCGCGGATTCATGAAGCGCCATAAGTCCAGCAAAAGGCTGCACAAAACCGCCTCAATTCCCTTGGGAAAAGCCCCGCGGGGCCGTTGCCCTCCGGCGTCGGCCTCGCCATTGTCGCGCCGATAAGCGCCGCAACGGCGGTTCGTCCACACACCGACATTGCCTTCTATGGTATTGTCACGGCGGGGAGATTCGCGCCCGGCCAACAGAGATTTGTGTTCATGAAACTCACGCGCCTCCGCCTCCACGGTTTCAAGTCGTTCGTCGAACCCACTGACTTCATGATCGAACCCGGTCTCACCGGCGTCGTCGGTCCGAACGGCTGCGGCAAATCCAATCTGGTCGAGGCGCTGCGCTGGGCGATGGGCGAGACCTCGCACAAGTCGCTGCGCGCCGCCGACATGGATGCGGTGATCTTCGCCGGCTCCGGCAACCGTCCGGCGCGCAACCACGCCGAAGTCGTCATGACGATCGACAATGCCGATCGCACGGCGCCGGCC
>DAIMKE010000678.1:0-4292 GCA_036721875.1 Bradyrhizobium sp.
TGATTTCGAATGACGCGACTGGGCGGTGTCGGTGGCGCTTCCGGTTGAGAAGGATTGCTCGTTCACATCGGTCATTTTTGACTCCCCCCGAACATTAAGTCCTCGCCTCTGAAAATCGTCAAGATGAATTTACGTATGGTTTAGTTGACAGTTCTCAGAACGAAGTTTAGCCTTCTTGTCATCAAGCCCGCACATAGGGAGTGGCGCGGTGCATCTTCGAGCAGCTTCAAGGCAGGAATTCCCCCAGTACGGCGACCGATCGCCGGCAGATGCTCGCCTTTCCCAGTCGGTATCGCATCACCGCGACGAAGGACTGTCAAACAATCTTTACAGTTTGGTTGAGGAAACCGTCGCTGCGCCTGCGAACGGAATTTCGAAGCCGGGCACTGGCAACCTCCTGGTCCGATCGTCCGCACAACCACTTAGGGCGCTGTACACACCCGAACAGCGAATTCGCCGCGACGCAACAAAGTGGACGTTGGTGCAGGGGGTCCTCGCGCCAGTCCAGTTCGCCGTCTTCCTGGTCAGCCTGGCCTTGGTGCTCCGTTATCTCGCCACGGGTGAGGGGTTCGGCGTCGCGACAGCGTCGGTCGTGATCAAGACGCTGCTGCTTTACGCGATCATGATCACCGGCTCGATCTGGGAGCGGGAAGTCTTTGGCTGTTATCTGTTTGCACCGGCGTTCTTCTGGGAAGACGTCTTCAGCTTCCTGGTGCTGGCGCTGCATACCGCATATTTGGTGGCGCTGTTCGCCGGGATCGGCGACCCGCGCCAGCAGATGCTGCTCGCGCTGGCGGCCTACGCATCCTACTTCGTCAATGCCACGCAGTTCGTACTGAAGCTGCGCGCCGCGCGCCGCGACGAGCGGCTGGCGTTGGCAGCGGCTCCCTCCATTTCGGGGAGCCGGTCATGAACGCGCATGTGCAGGGATGTGCGGCCGCCGCCGGGATCGCGCCCGAGGCCGTCCGCCGGGAAAGCGGCCAGCGCGAAGTATTCTGCGGGCTGACCGGCATCGTCTGGCTGCATCGAAAGATCCAGGACGCATTCTTCCTCGTGGTGGGTTCGCGCACATGTGCGCATCTGATCCAGTCAGCGGCCGGCGTGATGATCTTTGCCGAGCCGCGCTTTGCGACCGCGATCATGGAAGAGAAGGATCTTGCCGGGCTCACCGACGCCAATGATGAGTTGGACCGGATCGTGACGCAGTTGATTGCGCGGAGGCCGGATATCAGGCTGCTGTTTCTGGTCGGTTCGTGTCCGTCCGAGGTGATCAAGCTCGATCTGTCGCGCGCCGCGTTGCGGTTGTCGCGGAAATTCTCGCCGGCGGTACGCATTCTCAATTACTCAGGCAGCGGAATCGAGACAACATTCACGCAAGGCGAGGATGCATGTCTCGCCTCGCTCGTTCCGGCCGTCCCCCCGGGCGGAACGGGCGAGGACCGGTTGCTCATCGTGGGATCCCTGGCCGATGTGGTCGAGGATCAGTTCGTCCGGTTGTTCGAGGCGCTCGGCATCGGCGGGGGGCAATTCCTGCCGCCGCGCAACTCGACCGCACTTCCTGCCGTGGGACCGAATACCAAATTTCTCCTGGCGCAACCGTTCCTTGCCGATACGGCGCGTGCCCTGGAAGATCGTGGCGCCAAGCGACTGGCGGCGCCATTCCCGCTGGGCGTTGAGGGCACGACCGCATGGCTTTGTGCGGCCGCCGATTCCTTCGGCGTGGATCCGGTGCTGTTCGAGACCGTGACGCATCCCTATCGCGGCCGAGCGGAACGGGCGCTGATGCGCTATCGAGATCAGTTGGCCGGACGTCGCATTTTCCTGTTTCCGGATTCCCAACTCGAGATTCCGCTGGCGCGCTTTCTGACGCGCGAATTGTCGATGCAGCTGGTCGAAGTGGGTACACCCTACCTGCATCGCGAGCATCTTGCCGAAGAACTCAAGCTCCTGCCGGCAGGCGTCGCGCTGACTGAAGGACAAGACGTCGACCTGCAACTCGATCGATGTCGTTCGGCGCGGCCCGATCTCGTGGTGTGCGGCCTTGGGCTCGCAAATCCGCTGGAGGCCGAGGGCATGACCACCAAATGGTCGATCGAACTGGTGTTCACGCCGATCCAGGGCTACGAGCAGGCGGCCGATCTCGCTGAACTGTTCGCGCGCCCGCTCGTGCGCCGCGCGAAACTGGTGGCCTGACCATGCAGCTTACGGTGTGGACATATGAAGGACCTCCCCATGTCGGCGCGATGCGCGTCGCCACGGGAATGGAAGGCCTGCATTATGTCCTGCACGCGCCGCAGGGCGACACCTACGCGGATCTGCTGTTCACGATGATCGAACGCCGCGACCGGCGTCCGCCCGTGACCTACACGACATTCTCCGCGCGCGACCTCGGTGGCGATACCGCGGAACTGTTCAAGACCGCAGCGCGGGGCGCCTATGACCGGTTCCAGCCGCAGGCGATGATCGTTGGCGCTTCCTGCACGGGGTCACTGATCCAGGACGATCCCGGCGGCCTGGCGCGTGCGCTCAATCTTCCCATTCCGGTCGTGACCGTCGATCTGCCGGCGTACCAGCGCAAGGAAAACTGGGGCGCGGCCGAGACTTTCTATCAGCTCGTGCGCGCGCTGGCCGGACCATCGGCGCCGGCTCCGGGCACCGAGCGCGCCGACCGCCCCACAAACGCGCGGCCGTGCTGCAATCTACTGGGTCCCACGGCACTCGGTTTCCGCCACCGCGACGATATCACCGAGATCACTTTGCTGCTGACGAAGCTGGGCATCGACGTCAACGTCACGGCGCCCATGGGGGCCACGCCGGCGGATATCGCAAGGCTTGGCAACGCCGACTTCAATGTGGTGCTCTATCCCGAGATTGCCGGGCAGGCGGCGTCATGGCTGCAGCGCACGTTCGGTCAGCCGTTTACCAGAACGATCCCGATTGGCGTCTCGGCGACCCGCGAGTTCGTCGCAGAAGTGGCAAAGCTTGCCGGCGTCGATGCATCCGGTGTGCTGGCGGCTTGCTCGACGCGATTGCCGTGGTACTCGCGCTCGGTCGATTCGACCTATCTCACCGGCAAGCGCGTTTTCATTTTTGGCGACGCCACCCATGCCGTAGCCGCCGCACGCATCGCGGCCGAAGAACTCGGCTTCAAGGTCGTTGGGCTCGGTACCTACAGCCGCGAATTCGGCCGTGAAATCCGCGAGGCCGCGAAGCGCTACGATGTCGAACCGCTGATCACGGACGACTACCTTGAGGTCGAGGCCAGGGTCGCGGAGCTGCAGCCCGAGCTGGTGCTCGGCACGCAGATGGAACGCCATATCGCCAAGCGCCTCGGCGTACCCTGCGCGGTGATCTCGGCGCCGGTGCATGTGCAGGACTTTCCGGCCCGCTACGCCCCGCAAATGGGCTTTGAGGGTGCCAATGTGATCTTCGACACCTGGGTGCATCCGCTGATGATGGGCCTGGAAGAGCATCTCCTTGCAATGTTCAAGGATGATTTCGAGTTCAAGGACGGCGCCGTGCCTTCCCATTTGGGCGCGGGGCGCGCTGCGCCCGCCGACGAGTTGCTGGATGCGCCGGTAGCACCGCACGGAACACCGGCAGGTGTGTCCGACATCTCGGTCATCTGGGCAGCCGACGCGGAGAAAGAGCTGCGCAAGATTCCATTCTTCGTTCGCGGCAAGGCTCGCCGCAACACCGAACGCTTCGCCAACGAAAACGGCGTGGCCACCATAACCATCGAGACACTCTACGATGCCAAAGCGCACTACGCCCGCTGATGCGACTCCGATCAGGGTCGTCATCGTGACCATGGATGGTCATCTGTCCCGCGCGGCCTCGCGGGCGCAAGCGCGCTTGAAAGGCAATTTCCCTGGACTGTCACTCGTCGTTCATTCCGCCGACGAATGGGGCACCGACGATTTGGCGCTCGACCGCTGCAAGGCCGACATCGCCCGCGGCGACATCGTGATCGCCACGATGCTGTTCCTCGACGATCACGTCCGTGCCGTGATGCCGGCGCTGGCCGCGCGCCGCAACGATTGCGACGCCATGGTCTGCTGCATGTCGGCGGCCGAGGTCGTCAAGCTGACGCGGGTCGGAAAATTCGACATGAGCGGCGAGGCATTGGGCGCCATCGCATGGCTGAAGAAGCTGCGCGGCAATCGCAAGGGGTCGAACCCCGGCGGCAAGGGTGAAATGAAGATGCTGCGGCAGTTGCCAAAGCTGCTGCGCTTCATTCCCGGCACCGCGCAGGACATGCGCGCCTACTTCCTGACGCTGCAGTACTGGCT
>DAIMKE010000679.1:0-4276 GCA_036721875.1 Bradyrhizobium sp.
GACGCACCTTGCCGCGGCGCACCACCTTGATCGAGTCGATCATCGGCGACATCACGGGGAACACGCGCTCGACGCCTTCGCCGTAGGAAATCTTGCGAACGGTGAAGCTCTCGTTGAGCCCGCCGCCGGAACGGCCGATGCAGACGCCTTCATAGGCCTGCACGCGGGTGCGCTCGCCTTCGACCACCTTGACGTTGACGATCACGGTATCGCCGGGGCCGAACTCCGGGATCGACTTGGTCGCCGAAAGCTTGTCGAACTGCTCTTTTTCGAGCTGTTGAATGAGGTTCATTGAAAATCTCCATCGGCGGCGCGCCCAGCCTTTCGGGGGCTGCGCAAACGTCCATCTATCCTGCGCGTGTGCGGAGTTGGCGCCCGTATAAGGCATCGGGCCACGCTTGTCACCCGTCTGTCGTGCTTTTTGTGCCTTTTTGGCCGGGCCTGATCGCCCACAGATCCGGCCGCCGCGTCCGGGTCAGCGCCTCGGCCTCAGTCCGCCGCCAGGCCGCGACCTTGGCATGATCGCCGGAAACGAGGATTTCAGGGATGCCGCGGCCCTCGAACTCCTGCGGTCGGGTAAACTGCGGGTATTCCAGTAGTCCGTCGGAAAAGCTTTCGTCCTCGCCCGACGCCTGCTTGCCCATTACCCCCGGCAAAAGCCGCACGCAGGCGTCGATCAGCGCCATAGCCGCGATTTCGCCGCCCGACAGCACGTAGTCGCCGATCGAGACCTCCTGCAGGTCCCGCGCCTCGATGACCCGCTGGTCGACCCCTTCGAACCGGCCGCAGACGATCAGGGGTCCGGGGCCGGCGGCGAGTTCCTTAACCAGCGACTGGGTCAATGGCCGACCGCGTGGGCTCATGAGCAGGCGGGGGCGGCTTTGGCCAGCATCCGCGGCATCGATTGCCGCCGCCAGAACATCGGGCCGCAGCACCATGCCGGGGCCGCCGCCGGCGGGGGTGTCATCGACACTGCGGTGCTTGTCGGTGGCAGAAGCCCTGATGTCGCGCGCCTCGAGCGTCCACAGGCCCGACGCCAGCGCTCTGCCGGCCAAGCTCACACCGAGCGGACCGGGAAACATCTCGGGAAACAGCGTGAGAACGGTTGTGCACCAAGGGGCGGTCATGGCCCTCCATCGCGCGTCGCGACAAAGAAATCAAACTGCGAAATCAAACTGCGCCAAGTTAGTTGACAAGGAAACTGATGATGATAGTGTCCTTGTCAACTAATTTGAGAAAGCCAATGGCCGAAGCGCGCGTCAGCGATCTGGAAGACCATCTCGGCTACTGGCTTCGCTACGTGTCGAACCAGGTTTCGCAGGCCTTCGCCCGCAAGGTCCTGGCGCGCGGCGTCACGGTGGCGGAATGGGTGATGCTGCGCGCGCTGTTCGAGCACGATGCACTGGCGCCAAGCGTGCTCGCGGAACGGATCGGCATGACGCGGGGCGCGATTTCCAAGCTGGCCGATCGCCTCGTTGCCAAAGCGTTGGTGATGCGCACGGCGGACAAGCGCGACCGCCGCTACCAGGAACTTGCGATCACCGCTGCCGGGCGCGCGCTGGTGCCTGAACTCGCCAAGCTTGCCGATCAGAACGATGCGGAATTTTTCGGCCATCTCACCGCGGCGGATCGCGCCGCGATGACGCGGGTTATGCAGGACATCGTGCGGCGACACGGCCTGCGTACGTCACCAGTGGATTGAAGGGAGATCGACATGCGGGAAGACGTCATCGAGGCCGTGCAGGAATGCACTGACGCATCAGACCAGGAGCGCGTCACATTCCCCGAGGTAGTGGCAAAGCTCGCAGGTGCGGGCATCGAGCGGTATCATGCCGATCTGCTGCGGGCGGAAAAGATCTATTACCTGCCGTCAGGCGAGTCGCAGCGCGTGCAGGCCGCCCCGATCGCAGCGGTCCCGCCGGCGGCATTCACCGCCGATGGCGTCGCGGCCGCGGTGCGCGCGATCCAGCGGCAGCAGATCAAGTACCGCGAGTTCTGCGAACGCATCGCGGAAGCTGGCTGTGTCGGCTACTTCGTCTCGCTCGCCGGCCGGCGCGCGGTCTATTACGGGCGAACCGGCGACAGCTACGTCGAGCCGTTTCCCTCAACCTGATCGTCGCCTTCAACTTCCTGCGGCAGTTCGATCACCACGCGGCCGCCGGCGAGGTCGACGGTCGGCACCACGGCGTTGGTGAACGGCAGCAGCATGGTCGGGCCTTGCGGGGGCGCGATCTCGATGATGTCGCCGGCGCCGAAATTATGGATCGCGGTGACGCGGCCGAGCGGCTCGCCATCGGTGGTGACGGCGGCGAGCCCGATCAAATCGGCGTGGTAGTATTCGTCGTCGTCCGTCGCGGGAAGTTTTTCGCGTGCGATGTAGAGTTCGATGCCGTTGAGCCGTTCGGCATCCTCGCGGGTGGCAATGCCTTTCAGCGTCGCCACCAGATGATCCCTGGCCGTGCGAACGTGCGTGACCTCGAACTGGCGCGCGCCGTCCCTGGTCATCAGCGGGCCGTATTCTTTCACGGCGAACGGATCTTCCGTGAAAGTCCACAGTTTCACCGCGCCGCGCACGCCATGCGCGGCGCCGATACGGGCGACGCAAATCGGTGCTGACACCGTCGCGCGCCGTTACGCTTTACGCCTTCGCGGCGGCTTCGGCGGCGGCCTTGCGCTCCTTGCGCGGCACGGCCTTTTCCGGGTTGTTGCGCGCCGGGCGCTTCACGACGCCGGCCGCATCGAGGAAGCGGGTCACGCGGTCCGACGGCTGTGCGCCCTTGGCGAGCCAGGACTTCACCTTGTCCATGTCGAGCTTCAGGCGCGACTCGTTGTCCTTCGGCAGCAGCGGATTGAAATGCCCGAGACGCTCGATGAAGCGGCCGTCGCGGGGAAAGCGCGAGTCGGCAACGACGACGTGATAGACCGGACGCTTCTTGGTGCCTGCGCGAGCGAGGCGGATAACGACTGACATTAAGTTCTCCTGCGTGTGGTTCGATTGATGTGAGTGAACTGGTGGTGATTATTTCTTCTTCCCCGGAAAGCCGCCGAGGCCCGGCAGGGTCGGCTTGCCGCTGAGCCCCGTCAGGCCCGGCAAATTAGGCAATCCCTGACGCAGGCCCACGGGAAGATCCTTGGGCAGTTGGGGCAGGCCGCCGGGACCGGCGCCGCCCTGCATCTTCTCCGCCATCGCCTTCATCTCTTCGGCCGAGGGCGGCTTCATGCCGCCGCCAAAGCCCATCGCCTGCGCGATGCCGGCCAGCGGGCCGCGCTTGCCCGAACCCATCGCCTTCATCATGTCGGCCATGTTCCGGTGCATCTTCAGGAGCTTGTTGACTTCCTCGACCTTGACGCCGGCACCGGCGGCAATCCGCTTCTTGCGGCTGGCTTTCAGGATATCGGGGCTCTTGCGCTCCTGCCGCGTCATCGAATCGATCACCGCGACCTGGCGTTTGATGATCCTGTCGTCGATGCCCGCGGCCGCGATCTGGTTTTTCATCTTGGCGACGCCGGGCATCATGCCCATCAGGCCGCTGATGCCGCCCATGCTCGCCATCTGCATCAACTGCTCGCGCATGTCCGTGAGGTCGAACTGGCCCTTGCGCATCCGCTCGGCGGTGCGCGCGGCCTTCTCGGCGTCGATATTCGCCGCCGCGCGCTCCACCAGCGACACCACGTCGCCCATGCCGAGGATGCGGCCGGCAATGCGGCTCGGGTGAAAATCTTCGAGCGCGTCGGTCTTTTCGCCGGTGCCGATCAGCTTGATCGGCTTGCCGGTCACCGCGCGCATCGACAGCGCCGCGCCGCCGCGGCCGTCGCCGTCCACCCGCGTCAGCACGATGCCGGTGAGGCCGACGCGCTGGTCGAACGCGCGCGCGAGGTTGACCGCGTCCTGGCCGGTCAAGGAGTCCGCGACCAGTAGCACTTCATGCGGATTGGCGGCGGCTTTGATGTCCGCGGCCTCGCTCATCATGTCTTCGTCGAGCGTGGTGCGGCCGGCGGTATCGAGCAGCACCACGTCGTAGCCGCCGAGCTTGCCGGCTTCCAGCGCGCGCCGCGCGATCTGCGCCGGCTTCTGGCCGGCGACGATCGGCAGCGTCGGAATGTCGAGATCGCGGCCCAGCACGGCCAATTGCTCCATCGCCGCCGGGCGGTAGATGTCGAGCGAGGCCATCAGCACCTTGCGCTTGTCGCGCTGGACCATGCGGCGGGCGAGCTTGGCTGTCGTGGTGGTTTTGCCGGAGCCCTGCAGGCCGACCATCATGATCGGGACCGGCGG
>DAIMKE010000680.1:0-4276 GCA_036721875.1 Bradyrhizobium sp.
CCGTTGAGCTCCTCCTCGATCAGGCGGGTGACGCTGTTGTAGAGGTTTTCGGGCGATGCGCCGGGATAGCTGGTCGAGATCGAGATCGAGGGCGGCGCGATGATCGGATATTGCGCGACGGCCAGCAGCGGGATCGAGATCGCGCCGATCAAACAAATGAAAAGCGCGACGACCCAGGCGAAAATCGGCCTGTCGATAAAGAAACTAGGCATGTTCCTGTCTCAGCGAGACGCTTGCGCAGTCGGCGAGTCCGATATTGAGCCAACCGAGGCATCGGCATCGATCCACGCCTTGGACTTGACCTTGTCACCGGGCACGAACTTCTGGAACCCGTCGACGACGACGCGATCGCCGTCCTTGAGCCCCTCGCTGATCAGCCAGACACCGTCCTGCACGGCACCAGTGCGGACCGGCTGCATCGCGACGCGGCCGTCTTCCTTGACCACGAACACTTCGCTGCCGCCACCGGCGTCGCGCTGGATCGCCTGCTGGGGAACTGCGATGGAATCGGAATCGATGCCCTGCTCGATCAGGACGCGCACATACATGCCCGGCAGCAATTCACGATTTGGGTTGGGAAACTGCCCGCGCAGCGTGACCTGGCCGGTGTAGGTATCCACCTTGGCTTCGGAGAACAGCAGCTTGCCGGTAACCGGATAGACCGTTCCATCGTCGAGCAGGAGACGGACCTTGGCCGCATCGGGAGCGATGCGGTCGAGATCGCCGCTTTCGAGCGCGCGGCGCAGCTTGTTCATCTCGGAGACGGATTGGGTGAAGTCGGCGTAGATCGGGTCGAGCTGCTGGATCGTGGCGAGGCTGGTGGTGTCGTTCTGCACCACCAGTGCGCCTTCGCTCACCAGCGCGGCGCCGACAACGCCGCTGATCGGCGCGCGGATCGTGGCATAATCGAGATTGAGCCTGGCGCGCGACACGTCGGCCCGGCGGCTGCCGACTTCGGCTTCCGCCTGGCGCTGGGCCGCGATGGCCTTTTCGTTCTCCGCTTCGGGCGCGGCGCGCTGGCTGGTCAGGGTCGCAATTCGCCTGGCGTGTTGTGTTGCCAGATCGAGTGCGGCCAGCGCCTTGTCCAGCGCCGCTTCGCTCGCCTGCAGTTCGACCTCGAACGGCTTCGGATCGATGCGATACAACGGGTCGCCGGCCTTCACTTCGCTGCCCTGATGGAACAGGCGCTCGACGACGATGCCGGAGACCCGCGCACGAACCTCCGAAACCCTGGTCGGCGAGATTCGGCCGGGCAATTCCCGGACGATGGCACGGGCCTGAGGCCGCACCGTGAAGGTCCCGACTTCGGGCTCGGCAGGTGCTGCGATAGCTGCGGCTACCGCCGTAGGTTCATTGCATCCAGCCAATAGCGGCGCCATCGCAGCCAACATCAAAACGATGCTTGCCGATTGCGTTCGAAGTCCAGACATTGAAAGCATTGCCCCAATTCAAGTTGATGCGCGAATTTGAGTTATTCGCGGCGCTGTCGAGAGAGCTTGTCGTCGATGAACACAGGATAAACACCCTCTGCTGCGACGCAATACGCCAACGCGGCGGCTCAATGTCACACAACGCTATCGCACTGAATTTACGAGAGCTTTTGGCGACTCACTGCATTGTGAGGAAATGCCGCTTCCGTGATCGAAGTTAACATGCACGATTTTAGCGGGAATCCGGCATCTGGCTGCATCGGAATGCAGCAAACCGCCCGGTTCCCAGGCCACATGCACGAATCAGTTAACACCGATCTTACGTCGCTTTCAGCCGGTAATGGCTGACGCCCCACTCGCTGCCCTCGGCGTAGCCGAACAGGCCTGCGGTCGCGAGGAAGAACCAGCGCCAGCGCCGCATCCATAGCGCCGTGTCGCTGCCATAGACCTCGCGGAGCACGGACTCGATCGCGTCGCGGTGCGCATCGAAGTTGCTCAGCCAGTCATGCGCCGTGCGCTGGTAGTGGGTTCCGCTCCAGCGCCATTCCTTTTCGATCTCGAACAGGTCGGCGTATTGCCGGATCAGGTGATGGCTCGGCATCACGCCGCCGGTGAAGAAATGCCGCGCGATCCAGTCGTCGCCATCGGCGTGGTCGAACAGGTAGGCGCCGGTGCGATGGGTGAAGATATGCAGAAAGAAGCGGCCGTCGGGTTTCAGCCAGGACCGCACGCGCGTCA
Organism: Bradyrhizobium sp.; assembly: GCA_036721875.1. Classification (GTDB taxonomy): domain Bacteria; phylum Pseudomonadota; class Alphaproteobacteria; order Rhizobiales; family Xanthobacteraceae; genus Bradyrhizobium. The sequence goes on from DAIMKE010000680.1 coordinate 2,169, forward strand.
TCAGCTCGCGCCAGTTCATCATGTGCTCGAACATCTCGACGGACACGATGCGGTCGAACCGGACCGCGGGCGCGAACACGTTCATGTCTGACGTGACGACGCGCAGGTTGGTCAGGCCGCTCCTTGCTGCCTCACCTTCGATGAACGCGCGCTGCGAATGCGAGTTGGAAACCGCCATGACTTGCGCGTGCGGAAATCGCCGCGCCATCCACAGCGACAGCGAACCCCAGCCGCAGCCGAGTTCGAGGATCGACTGGCCGTCGGCCAGTTCCGCATGCTCGACGGTCTGGCGCAACGCCTCTTCCTCGGCCTCCTGCAATGTCGAGGCCGGCTCCTTGTAGAAGCACGAGGAGTATTTGCGGTTGGGACCCAGTACATACGCGAAGAACGCAGCAGGCAATTCATAGTGCTGTGCATTGGCGGCGCCAGCATGTTCGGCAATGGCGCGAGCCGCCATTTCATCGGCAAACCACGCGTCGCTTTCGGCGTTGCCGGTGGCGAACTTCGCCGCGGTACGCGCGCAGAGCTGGTGGATCGCGCCGCGAACGATGACATCGGGCAGCGGCACCCGCTCGGCGGTGTCGACAATCCTGGAGACGAAGCTCATGTGACTGTTCCCTTTTTACTTCTTGATCATGATTTGGGCGGCAGCGGAAAAAACGCCGAGGTGCGCGATTGGTAGTCGCGGTAGCGATCGCCGCGCGAACGCAGCATCTGCGCTTCCAGCGGCGGGATGCCGGTGACGTGAACCAGGATCCAGTACATGAAGACGGGGGCCAACAGCGTCGCCAGACCCCAGGGATGATAAAGCGGATCTGCGACCGACAATCCGATCACGGGATAGGCCAGCCATCCGAACCATTCGAAGAAGTAATTGGGGTGGCGCGACCAGCGCCAGAGACCTGTGTCGCACACCCTGCCCTTGTTGGCCGGATCGGCCCGGAACGCGCGCAGCTGCGCATCGGCGATCGCCTCGCCCGCGATGCCGGCCAGCAGGATCAGCGCGCCGAGATAATCAGCGAGCCGCAGCCCGCCGCCGGGAAAACGCGCAGCGACAAAAATCGCGAACACCAGCGGGATCGATCCCAGCGCCTGGTTCTGCAGGAATATGAACATTCGTCGCGGCGCATCGGCACCCCAGTCCCGGGCGAAGGCCGCATAGCGCGGGTCGTCGGCGATCCCCGAGGTGCGGATCGCGATATGCACCCCCAACCGCAGCGACCAGATCGCGACCAGGGCTGCCACCAGCCATTGCCGGGCGTTCGGCGCGGCGCCGCCGACCGGCCACAATGCGCTGACGGCGCCGACCAGGCCCACCGAAAAGGTCCAGATGGTATCGACCCAGCCGGAATTGCCGGTCCGCTGCTGCACTAGCCAGGCGCCCGCCATCAGCACCGACAGCGACACCGCGATGGCCGCCAGCGCCCACAGATAAAAACCCGTCATGAGAAATCCCGGTTGGACATCAAGCCATTGCAAAATACGTTGATTTCAAAGTCGGGTTTCGAAAACAGGTTCCACTTTCGTCTGCCTCAAATCGCGGCTTTCCCGGCTTCTTTCTCCGGCCCGCTGTGCCATATTGGTTCCCAACGCCGCTTTCCGTAACGGATGACACTTGCAAATGCCCTCAGGCCAATCCTCCCGCTCCGAAATGGAGATCGAACTGAGCAAACTGTCCTCACCCCGGATTTTTCTGGTACGGATGCTGGTGTTCCTCGTGCTGTGCGCGCTGGTGATGGTCGTGCTCTACAAGCAGATCATCATGGCCTTCTTTGCCAATCCCGGCCTCAACGCGCTGATCGGCGCCGTGCTCCTGATCGGCATCATCCTGTCGTTCCGGCAGGTGATCCGGCTCCGCCCCGAGGTCGCCTGGGTCAACAATTTCCGCATCGCCGACCCCGGTCTGGCGATCGAACGCCGTCCGAAACTGCTGGCGCCGATGGCCGCGATCCTCGGCGGCGAGCGCTCGGGGCGGATGACGATTTCCCAGCAGACCATGCGGCATCTGCTGGACTCGATTGCGACGCGGCTCGATGAGGCGCGCGACATCTCCCGCTACATGACGGGCTTGCTGGTGTTTCTCGGCCTGCTCGGCACCTTCTGGGGCC
>DAIMKE010000681.1:0-4275 GCA_036721875.1 Bradyrhizobium sp.
GCCTGTTGCTGCCGTCGGGGAGGACGGCAGCAACGGTGGCTTTCGAGGCGGTACAGGCAGCGCTTTTCACTGATGCCGGTACCTGCCGTGGAATCGAGGTTGGGGAGGCGACGGTTCCATCGCGACGATCCGCACGAATCTCGCCAACGGCAGCGAGACGTGTGACAAAGGACCCAGTCGAAGACCGGTCTTTGATCCTGCGCGTATTCCTGCCATTCGTCGCCGGCTATTACATTGCCTATCTGTTCCGGACGATCAATGCGGTCATGGCGGCTCCACTGGCGACGGAATTGGGGGCTCGGTGCCGATGATCTTGGCTTGCTTACGTCGGTTTACTTCCTGACCTTCGCCGCTGCCCAGATACCCATCGGCATGCTCCTCGACCGATATGGTCCACGGCGGGTCCAGAGCGTGTTGCTGATGATAGCGGCAGCCGGCTCGACCCTGTTCGCGGTGTCAGACCATTTTCTGATGCTTCTGGTAGGTCGCGCGCTGATCGGCCTCGGTGTTGCCTCCGCCCTGACCGCGGGATTGAAGGCGCTTGTTCTCTGGTTTCCCGGGGATCGTGTGCCGCTCCTCAACGGCGTGATGGTTATGCTTGGCGCGCTGGGCGCGGTGACGGCGACATTGCCGGCCGACCTGTTGCTCGCCTGGATCGGTTGGCGTGAACTCTTTGGTCTGTTCGCTGTGTTAACAGCCGCCTGTGCGGTCATTGTCTATTTCGTCGTGCCCGAGGCAACGCCACCGCCGAGCAATGCGGGGTCGGTTGGCTTGAGAAAGGTCTACGCCGATCCGCGGTTCTGGCGTATTGCCCCACTTTCTGCATCCTGCATTGGAACGGCTTGGGCTCTACAAGGGCTCTGGGCGGCGCAGTGGCTTAGGGATGTGGAAGGCCTCGACCGCACCGGCGTGGTATTTCATTTGTTCGTCATGGCGGTCGCCCTCAGTTTGGGCGCCATCCTGCTCGGGTTGGCTGCCGATCGGCTGCGCAGGCGTGGTGTAGGACCGGAGGTACTCCTGTGGCTCGTTGCGGCTTTGTTTATTGCAACTCAGCTCGCATTGATCCTGCGCTTGCCCTTACCGTCATATTTCCAGTGGGCGGTTGTGGCGGCGGTGGGCTCGACGACCGTGCTCAGCTTTGCGATCCTGGCCGAATATTTTCCGAAACAGCTCACTGGGCGGGCCAACGCAGCGTTGAATCTGTTCCACATCGCCGCGGCGTTCGTCGTGCAATACGCGACAGGCATCGTGCTTGGGCAATGGACACCCCAAGCCGGGCACTATCCCGAGATCGCTTATCAGACAGCCTTTGCTCTCAATCTCGCCCTCCAGATCGTGGCATGGGTCTGGTTTGCGCTGCCGTGGGCTTTTCTTCGACATCCGACGACATGCCGCCAGCGTCTGGCCGAGGCATCTGAATCGGCTACACGAATAGGGGATGATCCACAATCCGGTCGGCAAGGCCAAATCGGTCCTCCTCATCGAAGAGGGCATCGCTGAATCAAAGCGTCTGCTCCGCGAGATGTTCGCCACGGCAATTGGCGCGTTCGAATGCCGTCTCACAAAGGAAGCGTTTGCGCCTCAAAATGACTGCGCGTCGCCAGCCGCTGAATGCTCTCCTTTATCGAGAGTCGTGGGACTGCCCGCTGCCGCGTTGATACGCAGGCGACTTTCCTGCACGCTCCATCCACGTCTTGAGCTCTTTCCAATCCCGCGATCCAAAATTCGGGATCGTTGAGAACATCGCAACTGAATATTCAAGAGCTACGACGTCGTCGGGTGTAAAGTTGGGAGTTCCGAACAGTGTGGCAAGCATGTTGCGCAGCCGCGGCGGAAGCTGAAGCGGATTTGGCTGCTGGGGGAGGCGGGCGGCTTCCTCAAGTTCCCGGGCGCGCTGGTCGCGGCGTTGCTCGCGCTCAAAGATCTGGCGCACCCGTTCACGCGAGATTCCCAACGCGGAGCCGATGGCGCTGAAGCTTTCACCTGAACGGCGACGCTCAATTATTTGCCGATTGCGATCGCTTACCATGCCGCACTGTCAATCTTCATTGGCGCCTCGATGCGATCCGCGTTCTCCGCACTGCGCTTGGCGTCCATCGAATTATTACACGCAGCCATGAGCTCTTTGTGTTGAAATCATGTCGTTCGCCGGCACATGGTCTCACCCCGGGGTCGCAAGGCGACTCACTGGAAACTGTTGGTGTTCTCTCGCCGCGAGCGCAAATGTTTTAGAATCATGCAATCCGATCAGCAAGGATACCCACATAACGTCGGTACTACCGCTTCGTTCTTATTCGCTGCATTGGTTGCCGGCTCTTTTTCCTAGTGAGACGTCGCCAACTGAATAACTGCCGTAACCGTTCACAATCCTCAACGCTATGGCGCGTGCGGTGAACCGCACCGGGCTCTCGTGAACCGAGCCGCGAAGCTGCGTCTCGGCCTTCGGCTTCGATCCCCTCGCGCGATAACGTGTCGCTCGCCGGAGGCACTCGCCCTCGGTCCCGCCGTCATTTCATGCCGGCGTCGCTATCACTGCCCTTCGTTCGGGTGCCTTTTTAACCGGTCTCGCGACTGCCGACTGGCCTGCGCTTCGCTGCGGCACAGACGCCCTCTTTCTGTTTGGGAGCTAAGTCCGTATGTCCTTTGGCGCCGGAGCAGGCGCCGCAGGTCTCCGGCATAGTCGAGCCGCCGCCGCTCATGAAGGCGCGGCGGCTCGACATCGGAGAGAGGCATGCAGAAGATTCTTTACATTGGGCTCGATGTTCACAAAGCAAGCATTTCGGTCACCACGGCCGAGGAGGGACGGGACGGCGAAGTCCGTTTCATCGGCACCATCGCCAACACGCCGACGGATGTTGCCAAACTGGCCAAGCGGCTGGCCAATGAAGGCCATCGCTTGGCGTTCTGCTACGAGGCCGGCGGATGCGGTTATGGCATTTACCGACAACTCGTCGACCTCGGCCATGGCTGCACGGTGGCCGCTCCGACACTGATTGCCCGCAAGCCCGGTGAGCGGATCAAGACAGACCGAAGGGACTCGCAAAAGCTCGCCCTGCAGCATCGCTTTGGTGACCTGACCGAGGTCTGGGTTCCAGATCCGGTTCATGAGGCGATCCGCGATCTCGTCCGCGCCCGCATGGATGCCGTGATGCAGTTGATGCGGGCTCGGCAACAATGTCTCGCCTTCCTTCTTCGTCACGGTCGGACTTATGGGACCGGGAAGAAGAACTGGACTCTGCGGCACCGGCGCTGGCTCGCCACCCAAGAGTTCGATCAGACTACTCACCAGATTGTCTTCCAGGATTATGTCGAAGCGGTCTGGTCGGCCCAGGATCGTCGCGACCAGCTCGAAGCGCGCATATCGGCGATGCTATCGGATTGGTCGATGGCGCCGTTGGTCGAGGCACTGCGGACCGTCCGCGGTATCGACCTCATCTCTTCCGTGATCTTCGTGGCGGCGGTGGGCGATCTCGGCCGCTTCGAGTCTCCCCGTCAACTTATGGCGTATCTCGGCCTGGTGCCGTCCGAGCAATCGAGCGGGAGCCGCATCCGGCGCGGCGGTATCACTCGGGCTGGCAACCGTGAGGCTCGGCGCATGCTGGTAGAAGCGGCCTGGAGCTATCGCTATCAGCCGCGCGTTTCGTCGGGCAAGACCGACGTGGTGGAACGCCAGCCAAAGCCGGTACGGGATATCGCATGGAAGGCGCAGGTTCGTCTCTGCAGCCGCTATCGCAAGCTCGCGGCTGCCGGCAAGAAGCCCACAGTGGTCGTCACCGCGATCGCTCGTGAGCTCAGCGGCTTCGTCTGGGCGATCGGTCAGACTGTGAGGTCGCCGATGCCCGTGGTGTAAATCCGCCGACCTGTTCGGCCGGGGGCGGAGCGCAAGGTCAGGCAATCCTCGAGAGCCCAGTGGGCCGGTTCAATCCGATGCCCGTACTAAGTCAGAGGTAGGCCGCGACGAAAAGCGTTCATGCGGTATCCAACCCGCGAATGGAAGATTGATCGACCGTCGCCATCGGCGCTTCGCCCCCGACCCAACAGGAAAGAAGACTTCTCTGTCGCCGTGCCTCCGGCACGGCGAGGGTTCTCGCACATCTTTTTACTTGCAAAAGGACATGGAAGGGCTCCGCCCTCGCGCGGGCAAGGGTGAAGTCCCGGAAGATCCGGGACCGTCCGGGGCGGTCTCCCCGACCTTCCGCGCGGACCAAGACCGGACAGCCGCCACCATCGGAATCCGCTTGTGCAGGCCGGGTGATCCCCCTCCGCCCCGGCCGC
>DAIMKE010000682.1:0-4275 GCA_036721875.1 Bradyrhizobium sp.
CTCCAGCACCATGCGCCGCGTCACCGCCTTGTAGTTCGATTTCAGTTCGCCGAGCGTGATCTCCAACTTGTTGTTGACCTCGCCGTCGATGGTGATCTTCCAGGCGTCGGGATTCTTCGTCTCGTCGGGGATCTGCCCGTTGTTGCGGATGTAGAATTTATCGATTGGCGTGGTGTCGTCATCGAGCAGGCTTTCGGGCGTCTCGGCCACCAGCGGCTTTTCGCCGAGCACAACGAGCCCTTCGTTCTTGCCCGGGAATTTCAAAAGTTGCGGTCCCTTCGGTGCGGCGGGCGCAGCGGCCTGCGCGTGGGCTTGAGGAATTCCGAAGCCGTTTCCAGAGAACGGCAGCGCACCGCCGATGATGGCGCCTGTCGCAGCCAGGCCCGAACTCCCCAAAAATCTGCGCCGGCTGACACCCAAAGTGTTACCGTTCGCCGAACTTCCCTCGTCCCGCGCCATTGTATTCCTCCCTGTTGCCCGCTCCCGGGCTTTCGTGGCCGGGCTTCCCTCCGGAAACCGACAGGCAGGAGTATTCGCCGTTTGGGCCTTGCCTGCAAGATCGCCCGCGACGCCGTGCGACCACGGCTCGTGATCCCGCATCGTACGCTCCGCCAATCAGAAGCAGGCGCCCAGGATCTTGATGCGGCAGGATTGAACGGTTGTCTTTTGCTTTGCCGCGGCGGCCGGCTTCTTGGCCGCGGCACTCGCCGGCTTTTCATAATCGCCCGCGATCACCATGGCCCAATAGGTGCGAGCGCTGGGGCTCCGCGCGCTGGCAACGCCGACGCGCGAAGCCTTCGGCAGCAGCAGGTTCTTTCGATGGCCCGATGAGTCAATCCACTGGCCGAGCGTCTTCTGAAAATTGTCGTAGCCGTAAGCGATATTTTCCGCAGCACGTCCTGCCCGCGCGGGCGCGACCCGCGAGTTGAAGGATCCGAGGACTTCGTGGTCGAGCTTTTCCCTGGCGGCCATCGCCTTGGCCTGATCGAGCGCAATGCGGTTCAGCGTCGAATCCATGGTGACGCGTCCCTCGCCATGCTTGAGACGGAAATCGGAAATAAGGTCTGCGGGAGAGGCTGCCAGAGCTGCCGGGCTGGTAAAAATCAGAGGCAGGAACAGCAAAACGGCCAAAAGTCTTTTCATCAATCGGATCAGGCTCCACGGAATTTCTTGAACCGCCACCCGATGACCGTCAGCGGTTGAGGCAGAATACCCTTTCCGCTCCGACCATCCAACTATTGCCTGGAACGCAGTCTGGAGTCAGGCGCGTTTCGGTGCTCGAAGCGCGTATAGCCTCTGGTAAATCATCGACTCCGGCAGCCAATCGAGCAGGATGTGTCCAAGCGGCAGCTTGATCAGGCTTGCGATGATTCTGGACGACGGCGGATGCCAATAAACCGAAAGGTTGTAAAATCCAAGGGATGTGAATCCAAGCGTCTTGAACTCGTGCATCAATCGCCTGTGACCAAAGTGTCTCGTGTAGTCCACAATCGGACCTGAAAGCAGAAGCATCTTGCCAGCGTGTTCTCGGGCAACTTTCTCGAGGAACGCTCCCCGCTCCGGCAGGGACAGATAGTTGACGCATTCGATGGCGGCGATCACGTCATAGCCCTCGAACGACGCCTGCAGGAAATCGGCGCTTTCAAACCTGGCATTTGGCAGGTTCAGCGACCTCGCGCGGGCAATCGCCACATCACTTATGTCGATGCCAACCACGGATCGGGCTTTCCTGAAAACGGTCTGGGTCAAGTGCCCTTCACCGCAACCGAGTTCGAGAACGGATTTGCCCCGGATGAATGACCTCATGCATCGGCGCAGCACCTTGTCCCGGAAGCGCGCGTGGGAAATATGCCAGGGGTCAGGAGCAGCGTAGTAGAGATTGAATTCCGCAGCTGTACGCATCACTAATATCCGCTGGTTGAAACAACAGACGCTATCTACGGGTCTCCAGAAAACGAATTGCTTGTCGCTCGGCTTGCCTTTGAGGCAACGCCTGTTGCAGGTCCACCCCTTCGCGCCATAGCGCGTCGAACGTATTCGAATCCCTTGCTGCCAGGAGCGTCGCGGCCAATGCGATCGACGGGAGCTTGCTCATTGCCGCACAGCGAGGCCCTGTCGTTGCAGGCGGCTTACGGCGACCACCAGACCGGGGCGGTCGAGAACTTCGACCAACCGGTCGAGGATACGTTCGTTGTTCTGCGGCTGCGGCCGAAGGTATTCTTCGAGTATGAGTTGCGCCTCGTTGATCGCCTGAAGAGCCAATTGCTGATCGGTCATCTCTTCACCCCACTGAACAAATGCGCCGATCGCCAGGGGAACGAGAAATCAAGCCGCTTTTGAGAAATATCCCCGTCTTTTTGACACAATTTATCAACTTTTCGTTACAAATGGGAACCCAAAAGGCGCGATGGTGGCGACATCCTGGTTCTTTGGCGCAGGACTCATGGAGTGATCGCACCGCTAGCTGTGGAACTTCAGCCCGTCGACGATCTTGTCGATCACCTTGCGCTCGGCGCGCATTGCCAGCCCGACAAGGTTGAGCTCGGCGCGGATCACCGCCCTCACCACCTCGCGGTTGGCGGCGTCATGGGTGGTCTTGAACATGTCTTCGGTATAGACCGCTGGCGTGACGCCTCTGGTCAACGCGCGTTCGAGCGCGCGGGAAAGTGCCGGACGGTCGGCGCCGTAGATCAGGATCGGCTGGCCGATCAGCGACAGATATTTCGTGCCCGATGCGTCGCCATAGGGTTCGCCGATACATTCGGGAAACGCGGCGGCGATGCCACCGGCAAGGAACGAAGCAACGTTGAGCTTCTGCCAGGCTTCGAGGTCGGTCCGGATCACGATCGCGATCTTGGTGTCGAATTGCATGAGTGCTCCCAAATGACCCCCGTCATTCCGGGGCGATGCAACGCATCGAACCCGGAATCTCGAGATTCCGGGTCTGGTCCTTCGGACCATCCCGGAATGACTGTCAGACTATCATCCCTTGGCGTCGCAGGCCCAGGCGCGGATCACGCAATCCTTGCCGCCGAATTCGTAACACTTCCTGGTCGCGGCATTGAGCGAACTCGATATCCTGGGCTTGACCGCGTAGCCATGGGCGCCGCAGGGGTTCGCCATATCGATCGCGAGCGCCGCACAGGCGCGCTTCATGGTCAAGGCCTTGCAGTTGCCCTTGCATTGCTTGAGCGCGGCGGCGCGGGCCACGGCCTCGGCGGGATAATCATAGGCCTGGCCATAGGCGCCGCATTTGCCGACCGCGAATGCGCCTGCAGCCCTTGCCTTGCTGATGAAGCCCGAGACGCCCAGCAGCAAGGTCAGCACAACAATGATCAACGCGCGGCGTTGTGCCGCGACGGTCGAAACGATCAAAAGCCCCTCCCCCGAGGTAACCGGTGCGAATCTAATCAGAGGGGGTTTCAAACTGGTGAATGTAGGTCTTGTAGTTTGTAGGATGGGTAGAGCGAAAGCGAAACCCATCAATACTTGCTCAAGCGGCGTGATGGGTTTCGCTTGCGCTCTACCCATCCTACTGGCTGTACCGGCTACCCCCGCCGTGCGGCTTCCAGCGCCTGCGGGGTATCGATATCCAGGAAGGCGCTCTTGCCCTCGACTGGAACTTCAGCCACCGCCTCGGTGTGCTTGGCGATCAGGTGACGGGCGCCGACGTCGCCGTCCAGCGTCATCAGTTCTTTAAAGAAGCGCCGCGACCACAGCACTGGGTTGCCGCGGCGGCCCTCGCTGACGGGCACCGCGATCAGATGGCCACGGTCCGGTGCGAAGGTCTCGATCAACTGGTCGATCAGCTTTGCATCGATCAGCGGCATGTCGCCGAGACAGACGATCGCACCGTCGGCATTTTCTGACACCGCGCCGATGCCGGCCTTGACCGACGACGCCAGCCCGCCGGCAAAATCCGGGTTGCGGACGAATTTTACGTTCAAGCCGGCCAAAGCCTGCTCGACCAGATCGGCCTGATGACCGGTGACGACAATTACCTCAGACGCTTTCGAGGCCAGGGCCTGCTCGGCGACGATCCGCACCAGCTTCTTGCCGTCGAGTTCGGCCAAAAGCTTGTTGGGACCGCCCATCCGCGTCGAGCGGCCGGCGGCCAGCACGATGGCGGTGACGTTGCGGTTGGCTTCGATGTCGGCCACGGTGCGTGGCTGCGGCCTCGTCACGATCTCCATCAACAGGCCGCCGACGCCCATCCCGGTGAGTTCGGCGCGCGTGACTTTCAGCCCGGCGAGAAGCCGCATCAGCACCCAATCG
>DAIMKE010000683.1:0-4273 GCA_036721875.1 Bradyrhizobium sp.
GGACTGGAATGCACTGGCCGCAAGAATTGCGTCCAGCGGCAACCCCGCTGCCAACAAGCCCGCCACATCGGCGCAGCAGCCTGGATCCCCGTCACCCGGCAGCAATTTGTCCGGCCACCCGGCGAGGCAGAAGGTCGCCCTGGATGCAGTCATTCTCGACAGCTACACCGGATTCTATCGGCTCGATGACAATGCCGTCTTCACGGTGACGCGCGAGGCCGATCATTTGCTCACGCATCTGCCCGGACAAATCCATGTCCCGTTCCATGCACAGAGCCCAACCGAGTTCTTTTCCGAGATCGTCGACGCTCAGATCACCTTCGTCCGGGACGAGCAGGGACCGGCGACATCCGTGATCCTGCATCAGGGTGGTGTGAGCTACCCGATGCCACGCATCGACGCGACGGTCGCACGGCAGATTGCGAGCCGAGCGGAAGAGAGGATGAAAAGCCAGACCCCAAGCCCGGGGACCGAAGCCGCACTCCGCCGGCTGATCGACGGGATCGTCAGCGGTAACCCGAATTACGACGAGATGGGCGCAATGCTTGCCGAAGCCACACGGAAGCAGCTGCCGCGCCTGCAACCTGGCCTTGCCGAACTGCGCACGGTCGAGTCAGTCACCTTCCTTGGTGTGGGCGCCCAGGGCGAGGACGTCTACAGCGTCCGGCACGAGAACGGCGCGTCGCATTGGCGAATTGCGCTCGACTCGAAAGGGGCGATCTCGACGGCGTGGGTCACTCCCGGTCCGTGACCTACGCGGGTTGTCGACATATCGCGAGTTCGGCGCGCTATGGCGCCGGGCTCACCGGCTTCGACTCGGCAATGATCCGCAGCGAAGCAGCCTGGTCCGAGTTGGACTCGGCGCCCGTGCTGATGGAATCACGGCGCGATCGCGACGCCTGCTGAATGTGCTTGGTGAATACCCTGACGATCTGGCCCTTGAAGCACGGCCCCTTGTCGAAAACATCGGATGCGATGCGCTCCACCGCATCCCGCAGCGCCAAAAATTGCGCCTGCCTCGCCATGCTCTCGGTGCCCTTTGCGCCGCCGAGTTCGTCCATGGCGGCGTCGCTGATCTGACACTCGACGGTAACACCGTCGTTGAGCATCGTGAACCTGAACGCGAAGCGTTCGTTGTCGTGTCCTATTATTCGGTCCCGCGTCAACGGCATCGGACGGCCAGCTCTTGAACGGTAGAAAGAAGTGCAACGAGCGCCCCTGTGGCGCTGACATTCTCCTAGTGTGCCAACGCGTCAAAAGTTGGTCGAAGCCGAGGCCGGACTCGGACCTCGCTACCTGTTCGGAATTCGATTGATCGGAGATCGGCTATGCCGCTAGCGACCAGCGGGAAGGTCGCCAAGAAGGTTCGACAGCTGAATCGCAAGCTTGCGGAGCCGGGCATTCTCCTCAAGCAGCACCAGAAAGTCGCTGGTTTCCTGCTGCCGGGATTTATCGCGCCGAAGGCGATCCGCTTCTTCCAGCAGCGGTGACAGGACGGCGAAAAATTCGTCACTACGCTGCGGCGGTCGTCCACCCTGAAAGACATTGTCCTGAAGCAATGGCACGACGTTGTCCGCATGCCCCCGACGTCCATCGAGGCGGACCGACTTGTTCTGCAACGAATGTTCGATACTCATGACGAATCCCCAATGCGGACGGACATGCTCCCGGTCGTCCTTTCAAAGGACCAACTTCGATTGAGTCCGGGGCAAATTTGAGTCGGGAAAAAGATCAGCACAAGAAATTCGTTTGTTGCAGAGCCGTCACAGCCGATACTTTTCAAGCCACTTGTTTTGCAAGCCACATGGCGGATCGGATCCGGCCAAATTTTTGACGTATGACGAAGCATCCTAGCCACCGCGCGGTTCGGAGTATTTGACCGCGTCAGGGGCGTATCAATGACAGACTTTTTGACCAATGCGGATCACTGGCGCAAACGCGCGGAACGGACACGGGCCTTGGCCGCGAATGCGGTGAAGGATCAGGGCCGCCTGCTCAAGGTAGCGGAAGAGTATGACCGGCTGGCGACGCTCGCGGAAGGGCGGCGAAGCACGGTCCCGACGGGCAGGTACGCGCCGTCGAGCCGCCACGAATAATCTCCCTCATTCAAACAGGTAGGTTCGCTACGCGGCATTTTGGCCCGGCGGGTGAAACTGCCGTGCCGGCCGTGCGCGCGCCGACCGAAATGGTGCGCGTCGGCGGAGCCGGACCGGGCAATCCGGCGCGGCCCGAACCGCCCGAAGATGGCTTCCTGATCGTCCGCTGGACAAGCCGAAGGCGTAGAACAGGCCCAGTTATCCGGGATCCTACGGGAATGTGTGGCGCACAAATCACACTCGCCAACAGCGTTCATCGCCTTGCGACCGCGCAATTGCAGTTGAATCAACGAATCAACTAGACCGCTAGTGGGGCTGGGAAGCGGAGAGTTAGTATGAGAGTCGCTTCCTTAGAAAGTGTACTGACGGCGGCCACGCTGGTAACGGCCATCGTCGTCGTGCTGTGGGCAATCAAAATTGTCTACGGTACGTAAACAGGCAGGTAGCTGTAGTCGAACTCGAATCCTCCGACAAAGAAGAGGTTCGCGACAAAGCCATCACTTCCGCGGCGGCGGAAGCCTTCTGTTTCCTTTGCCGGCGAAGCCTTCGCCGGATATTCGCCCTGTCCGACGCGTATTGACTTTGGTTCACGGCCTCGCGCGACCTTCGCTCGGGCCGCAAAAAGCATTTGGTTTCAAGTCTCTGATGCACTTCAATTTTTATCTGATGAATGCGGCGCTTGTTCTCCTGGGTCTTGAGGTCATCTACGCGCTCTACCAACTGGCCAAGCTGGTCCACTGAGGTCCCGCGCTAAGGCTGCTAAACGCTCGAAATAGCCGCACAGGCTGCATTTTCCCAACAGTTCGGCTTGAGACTCGCCGCAATGACGCCGCTTTCGCGCCAGGGTCGGCGCATGGCGATTCCAATTTTAGTCGCAAATTCGCCGGGCGACTCACCTCACTCTCGCCGCGCGAACAAGGCGACTGGGGGCGCGTTCGGTATTTTGAAATTGGAGTATCAATCATGCGCATAGATCATCCGCCGCTTACAAAGCCTAACCGCCGCAGTGAACCCTCACTCTGGGCTGACCACTCTACCGACGATGCGCTTTCGCTACTTGGACCGGCCCTTCAAGGGGACGGGCCGACGGACTGTGTTGATGAACGTGCCGACGAAACAAACGCGCTGCTTGAAGAAAATGCCCGGCTTCGGGAGCTTTTGGTCCAGCTGTCGGACCTCATCCGCAGAAACGGCATTCACCCGAGGAGTTGATACCTGGCGGACATTATCCGCCAGGCACGCTAACGTCCGCCAGTTGAACCAGAGGCGGACCTGCCATTGTGACGGCAACCTCCGAGTTGAATCGGAGCTCGAGCATTTTCGGTTCTGATTGAATCAGAACCGAAGCTCCAAATTCTTTTGCTTTGATGAAATTTTCTACCGCAGGCAAATCGGCGCGAGCTTGACTGCCACGCGAACCGCTTCCAACCCGGATCAAGTCCCGGTCAGGCTTTCGCTTTGAACGTTACAGACATCGATACCGCCGGAAAGTCCCCTCTCCGGCGGCATCCACCGCCGGGCGAGGCCTCTACCTCGTCGCCCCGGCCCGCTTGCCCACGATCGTGGGCAACGAGCCGGTATGAACCGGCTCGCCCTTGGTCATTTCCGGCGACTGCGGCGCACGCGCCGTAGCGTCCGGAAAGCGGATCTTCATTTCGCGGATGAACCCCTCGAGCGTGTCGACGCTGGCCGCCATCCTGGCGATCAGGGCGAATTCCGCGCTGTTCGAAGCAGCCGGCTTGCTCGCGGTGTCGAACTGCAGCTTGTCAGCCTCGCCCGACATCAGCGGCGCGAATTTTTCGCGGAAGCGCGCCAGGCCGATGGCATCCTCGGCCAGCGCGTATCCGACCACGGCGCGGATCACGTCGCCCTTTTCGGCCGCGTTCAGCGGTTTGAAATCGCGCCAGCGGTCGGCGTAGTACAGCTCGATCTGTTCGGAGGCCTCGCGCCACTGTCGCTGCGCCCAGTAGATGTCGGAGCGCAGCCGGACCGCCTCGCGGCCGGCGATGTTGGAAATGATGTCGAGGGCGAGGTCGTGGCGGCCGACGTCGCTCTGGGCGCGGGCCTCCAGCAACAGCCGCTGCTGCCTCAACTCGCCGGACAGATCGGCAATCCGCGTCGAGCGCAGCGCCATGATCGCCCGGTCAGGCTTGCGGTTGGTGAGGTAGACCATGGCC
>DAIMKE010000684.1:0-4271 GCA_036721875.1 Bradyrhizobium sp.
GTCCTGGGATGATCATCGCGACGAGGTCGCCGACCTCATGATCGCGACGGTGGACAAATACGCGCCTGGATTCGCCGCAAGCGTGATCGGCCGCCAGGCGCTGTCACCGCTCGATCTGGAGCGGCAGTTCGGCCTGCTCGGCGGCGACATCTTTCACGGCGCGCTGACGCTCAACCAGCTGTTCTCGGCGAGGCCGATGCTCGGCCACGCCGATTATCGCGGGCCGCTGAAGGGCCTCTACCATTGCGGCTCTGGCGCCCATCCCGGCGGCGGCGTCACCGGCGCACCCGGCCACAACGCCGCCCGGGCCATCCTGGGCGATCACCGTGCGCTGTTCGGATAGGCTGGCGGAAGGTCAGGCGCGCTTTGGCCACGCTCGCGTTCCGGTTCAGATCCGGGACGCAACCCTGTGATGATGCTGGGTAGAACCGGTGGGTAACAGCGTGGAGAAGGCTGTGGATCCCGCTGTTGAAATCCGGTGCACTGACTGTGGAGATCGCCCCTGCTTCTCCGTGGATAGCCGATCAACAACGCCGGGAATTGACGGTGGACGAGCGATGGACAATGCCGCGAGGTCGACCGGGTGAACAAAAGAAAGGGGCCAGGCGTTTGACACGCCCGGCCCCAACCTGGCCCCGATGGGGACGCGGTTTACTTCAGCGAGCTGGAGATGTTGTTGAAGGTGACGCTCAGCTGGCTGCCGACGCCGTTCACTGCGGTGATGATCGCGATCGCGATGCCGGCGGCAATCAGGCCATATTCAATGGCAGTGGCGCCGGATTCGTCCTTGAAAAACTTCGAAATGAGCGACTTCATGGCTGGTTCGACCTTGGTTGATATGCTCAGAACGGGGCCTGCCCCCAGTTCCTTTGCGAAACCTACGGCCGGGGAACCTAAGGTGGCTCTAATGGACGAGGTGTAAGTTTCGGGAATTTTTCGCGTGAAATTTGCTCAAATTTGAATCACCCACCCTCGAACCGGCCAGCCAGACCTGCCTTTCCATGGTTTTTCAATGACTTCTATGGTCCCTACCCACCGTGCCAGCTTTGCCATCGGTGACGAGCAAGCCGCCCGGCGCGTTATCGATTTGCTAACCGAAGTTTTCTTTGAGGGGCAGGCTGCGATCGCGGCCTTCGAGCGGCCGGACGGCCGCTGGGACGTCACGGTACACTTTGCCGATCCGCCGGACCAGGCGCTGGTGCGCGAACTCGTGACCAGCGCGGCCGGCACTGAAATAGCCCGGACAATCGGCTTCGATACGGTCGAGGCCAAGGACTGGGTCAAGGCCAGTCTCGAAGACCTCGTCCCGGTACCCGCCGGACGCTTCGTCGTTCACGGCCAGCATGACCGCGAGCGCGTTGCGCCCAACAAGATCGGCATCGAAATCGAGGCGGCGCTGGCGTTCGGAACCGGCCATCACGGCACCACGCGCGGCTGCCTGCTGCTGCTCGATCACGTCCTGAAAGCCTGGCGCCCCCGCTGCGTGCTCGATCTAGGCACCGGTACCGGCGTGCTGGCGATTGCCGCCGCGAAGGCTTTGCACGAGAAAGTGCTGGCGAGCGATATCGATCCGCCCTCGGTGCAGGTCGCGCGCGAAAACGCCGGGCTGAACGTAGCGGGGCATCTGGTGCGACCGATCCGCGCCACCGGCTTCTCCGCGCCGCAATTCGCGTCAGCCGCCCCGTTCGATCTGGTGCTGGCAAACATTCTCGCCAATCCGCTGCGGCAACTGGCGACGCCGATGGCGCGTCATCTCGCACCATCGGCGCATGTCATTCTCTCCGGACTGCTGACGCCTCAGGCGCCGGGTGTGATCGCGGCCTATCGCGCGCGCGGCCTGGTGCCGGTACGGCATCTGCGCATCGAGGGCTGGAGCAGCCTGTTACTGCGCAAGGTGGATTGAGGGCCCTACTTGGTCGGCCGCGGCGGATTGCGGGCAATCACGCCCTTCTTCAGCGACCGCTTGACGCGGGCTTCCGCGAACCGGTCGAGCATCTTGACGACAACGCCGCGCTGTTTCTTGTTTGCGACAGGGGGGATCGGGCCGGGGTTTTCCGGCGGGGAAATTTTCTCAAACGTGAAAGCAGGCATCGTGCATCCCCTCTTCGTTGAGTTGAAACACTCCTGGAGCCCTCCAGTATGCTGAGCGAACGGCCTGCACGGCAAGCCGTTCCATCCGATCTAGCGCGGACAGACTTATTGAAGCACGGATTATGCCAAATTGTGGCAGATTGCGAAGCTGACCGGTCAACTCTAGAGTGATCGCACGATGTTCGAAGCCCATTTCCAGACATTCGAAGAACCCGAAGGCGGCGTGGCGCTGACGGCACGGCTGGGCGCCTTTCGCGAGGAACTGGCACGCCGCAGGCTGACGGGCTTCGTGATCCCCCGCGCCGATCAGCAGCAGAACGAGTATGTCCCGCCGTCCGAAGAGCGGCTGGCCTGGCTGACCGGCTTCACCGGCTCGGCCGGCATGGCGATCGTGCTCGTCCATGAGGCCGCGGTGTTCGTGGATGGCCGCTACACATTGCAGGCGGCCAAGCAGGTCGACCGCAAGGCCTGGCATATCGAGCCGCTGGCCGATCCGCCTCCGGAACATTGGCTGGCGCGGCATCTTTCCGCCGGCGACCGCCTAGGTTTTGACCCGTGGCTGCACACTTCTGCGGCAGCCGAGCGGCTGGCCGCCGCCTGCACCAAGGCCGGCGCGGAATTGATCGCGGTCGACAGCAACCCGCTGGACTCGGTCTGGACGGAGCGCCCGGCGCCGCCGCTCGGCCCGGTCGCCATCCATGGCGCGCAGTTTTGCGGCGAGATCGAAGCCGAGAAGCTCAAGCGGATCCGGCTGGAGATCGGCAAACTCGGCGTCGACGCGCTGGTGCTGTCGGACAGCCACGCGGTGGCCTGGACCTTCAACATCCGCGGCGCCGACGTGTCGCATACGCCGCTGCCGCTTTCCTACGCACTGGTGCCGAAGGACGGGCGTCCCACCATATTCATCGATCACCGCAAGCTGTCGAACCTGACCCGCGACCATCTCGAACGGTCCGCCGATGTCAGGGAGCCCGACGCGCTGACGCCGGCGTTGACGGAACTCGCGCGCAGCGGCGCGGCCATCGCCCTCGACACCGCGACCGCGGCCGATGCGCTAAGCCGGCTGATCACCGCTGCCGGCGGCAAGCCGGTGCGCGGCAACGATCCGGTGAGCCTGCTCAAGGCGGTAAAGAACCTCACCGAGATCGACGGCACGCGAACGGCGCACCAGCGCGACGCCGTGGCGCTGGCGCGCTTCCTCGCCTGGATCGACCGCGAAGCGCCCTCCGGGGCGCTCACGGAGATCGACACCGTCGAGGCGCTGGAGACCTTCCGGCGGCAGACCGGCGCGTTGAAGGATGTTTCGTTCCCGACCATCGCCGGCACCGGCCCGAACGGCGCCATCGTGCATTACCGCGTCACCCGCAAGAGCAACCGGCGCATCGCGCCCGGCGACCTCCTGCTGATCGATTCCGGCGCGCAATATGAAGACGGCACCACGGACGTGACGCGTACGATCGCGATCGGCGAGCCGACCGGCGAAATGCGCGACCGTTTCACCCGCGTGCTGCGCGGCCACATCGCGATTGCGCGCGCGGTGTTTCCCGACGGCACCACCGGCGCGCAGCTCGACAGTTTCGCGCGGCAATATCTCTGGCAGGCCGGCCTCGATTTCGAGCACGGCACCGGACACGGCGTCGGCAGCTACCTCTCGGTGCATGAAGGCCCGGCGCGGATTTCCAAACTCGGCACCACGCCGCTGAAGCGCGGCATGATTCTCTCCAACGAGCCCGGCTACTACAAGCCCGACGCCTATGGCATCCGCATCGAGAACCTCGAACTCGTCATCGGCGCCGACGTGCCAGGCGCCGAGAGGCCGGTGAATGCGTTCGAGACGCTGACGCTGGCGCCGATCGACCGCCGCCTGATCGATGTGGCCATGCTCAGCCCTGCGGAACTGAAGTGGCTGAACGACTACCATACCCGCGTCAATCGCGAGGTGCGCCCGCACCTCGACGACAACGCCACGAAATTGTGGCTCGACGACGCGACGGCAGCGCTGCTGCCGATTTAGCCAGTGTTGCCTCATCGGGATTGTCGTCCTCCGCGAAAGCGGGGGACCCAGTATTCCAGAGACGCCAGCGATTGACTCGAGAGGGCCCGGCATACTGGGTCCCCGCCTTCGCGGCGCTTTCGCGGGTGACGACGACGTAGTGTTGCGCGAGACGAAACATCGCTCC